>CBDCJZ010000001.1:0-41243 GCA_965218075.1 Owenweeksia sp.
GAATCTTCTTCCGAACTTAGAATCAACTCTCCCCTGGTATTATCGCTGGTAATGGTTGTTGTATTATCAACAGATATTTTATTAGTTGAAAGAAATTTTATTCTGCCATTAATCATGTCACGCCAATTCCCAATGCCCTGTTTTCCCTTTGCTCCGCCTCCAGTATTTCAGAATATTGGCCCATGAAGTTGATATCTATTCCAAGGGGTTCAGGGTCTTCTCCTTCTTCTGTTTCCTTGTTTGAATTTACAATAATTTCCGATGCCATTCTGTTCATTTCAACATCTCTTCCCGGAGTTATCATTTCCCCTGGCTCGGCAAACATTAACTGATGGTCTCCACTGGGAGGAGTTCCCATGGCCCTGCCCACAATACCACCGGTCTGTGCCTTGGGTGCTGCGAATGTTTGAGCAATGACAACCGCACTTTGTGCCGCACCTTGGGCAATAATAAAAGGAACAGCACTGTAAGTCGCAGGCGTTGTTAACGCAAAAGCAACACCTTGAGCAGTTTTTATGGCAATGTCGGCAATGGCAAATGCTTGTGAAGCCAAAAAGGCAATCCTCTTGTATTTTTCATCCATTGTAGATATGGCGGTAAGCCCGTCAATTGTAATGTTCTTTATTGCACTATATTTAAGTTTAACCAATTCTTTTTCTTGGTCTGATCTTTTCTTTAGTATCTTAGTGGCCTCTGCCCCCCTCTTCCTCTCCGCTTCATCTTGTGATAATACACCTCTTTGTGCTATCGCAATTAATTCATTCTCACGGGTTTGCCTTAGCTCTTTATCCTCTTCATATTTTTCCGCACTATACTCTTCAGCAATGGCATCGTTTTCAATTCCCAACTCAAATAAAATGGCAGCTTGCTCCGTGGCACTATCCACTTCTTGCTCCCTTCTTATTATATTTTCCTCATTTTTCTTTTTCGTTGCCGCCGCATCCGCCGCTGCCAATGCCGCCAATCTTGCTTTTTCTTTGGCGGGATCGATATCACTACCCACTTCCAAACTTTCCTTATTCTCTTCCGATACCTTCTTTGCATTCTTATAAAAATTAACAAAAGCGTTTTTCATTTGGCCTAATCCTTCCTTGAATCCGGCAAGGTCTAATGTAACAGCAGACTTGAAGAGTGTTCTAAATCCGGAAAAAAGTTCAATGAATCCATCCATTGCCGCCTTGCCTATCCGAACAAAATCATCCCAGAAGCTTCCAAAGAATTGCAATATTTCAGGAAGGAAAGTAATTAAAAGACCTATACCGGTAGCACCGATCAATCCTCTGACTGCGAACTTAAGGCCCCCAACACCCAACTTGGCAATGCCAAGTGCCTTGGTTAAATTTCCACTCATCAGTGCAGAGAATAATTTTGTCGCCAATCCTGCGGTTTTCATTACATTGGAAGACAAGACAACGGCCGTATTAAATGCCGTGACCGCCCCTCCGGCAACACCGACACCCAAGGCGAGAACCTTGGCAAATACCGCACCTGTTAATAATACGACCGCTTTTATTCCAAAAAATGCCGCCGTTAGTTTTAAAATATTGGCAAGAGTCTTAAGTAGTTCCTTATTTTCCTTTAGCTTTTGAAAAAAAGTTATCATGGCCAATGCAACGGCCTTAATTTCGGGAAGAAAATTATTTCCCAGAAAAACCAAAAACAAACTAAAGTTATCCTTGAGAGTTGAAATAACACCGCTGGTTGTTTTGGATGCTTTAATCATTCCCTCAAATGCAATACCGCCCTCTTGGGATATCGATTGGAATGCCTTTTCAAAGGTTTTGAAATCTATTTTCCCAGCAGAAACAAAATCTCTTATTGATGTTTCTGCAATGCCCATGGTTTTTGCAAGTGCCGATGCAATAGGAACCGCCTTCTCTTGAAATTGTTTCAATCTCTCCCCTGACAACTTACCCTCTGATTTTACTTGCCCAAAGACTGTTGCCAGTTCGCCCAACGGTGTACCAACCGCCGCAGACACATCACCCAGACTTTGCAAATGGTCTTTTATGGATTCAACCTCAAAACCAAATCCTAGAAGTTTCTTTCCAGCATTGGCGATGTCTTCAAATTGAAAGGGTGTCGTTGCCGAAAACTCCTGTAATTCTTCAATCGCTATATTCGCTTTAGTTACAGATTTAGTTAAAACAGCAAACTGGGTTTTAATTGCCTCTATCTTTGCCGCTTCACTAACTATTTTTCCTATAGCAAAACCAATACCGGTAAATGCCGCACCGGCAACCAATGCCTTGGCGGCGAGAGCACTTGATAATGCGTTTAGTTTTTGAGAAGACGCTTTGAGATTTGCTTGAGTCCTTTTAAGCCCGGCCCTTACGCCTTGAGTGTCCAGATCGAGTTTTATAGTTACGGCCACGACTCACCCACTGATCTATGAATTGATTATCCTCTTTAGATAATCCCTCTTTGATTATCTCTGGTAAATATTCCCTGCGAAAACCATACCGCATTTTCCCGCCATGCACGGCAACATTGCTCTCTGTTTCATTGTAGTTGATTTCCGCAAGCGAGTCTAACACCAACTCTATTTGATCGTTGGTCAGGTCGGCGATTTGGCCGATTGTCCACCCTGTGGAATTTGCGATTCTTGTAAAGATACCGGCGTAATCAGTTTGTCGATCTCTGATTGGATGACTTTTTTTTTATCTTCAGGCATGTCATTCCATTTCTTAATATCTTCCGGCAACATACCCGATGCCTGCATTAATATATTGTTACAAGCGGCAATATCACCACAAACAGTCGTTAAAAAAATATCGTAATTGGTTTCAGCGAAGGAGGATTTATTGCCCATTTCATCGGTATGGACAAAAAGTCCCTCAAAGACATTGAGTTTTTCTTTTTCAATATCTGTAAGCAAGGAATAAAGACAAGGAAATATCACATCGGGATCATATTTTTCCAACGAATTTTCAAATGCCTTCTTGCCAAATCTTCTATGGAAATACTCACGGTGTTTTTGAGTTATTCGACTGAACTTTAAATTGGCAGTCTTATCCCCATATTCAATATTGACTTCGATGGGAGCTGCCAACAGCGTCGTAAGATTGTTTTTCGCCATAAGAGATTAAAGACTATCTCTTATAAGCGGCAATGTCAGCAACATATTGCAATGTTGGATCAAAAATCATTTTTCCCGTAATTTCATTTGCTGCAAATTCATCACCAAAGTTTAAGTTTACTCCCGGGAAAATACAGTTTTGAGCAACCAATTCAAACCAACGGCCATCGGACATGGTTCGGGAGAGACAAACGGCCCTTACCTTTGGAATCGCCTGGCCAACCTGCCCAAGCCTTGCCGTATACGCTTCACTTCCCGGGGCAGTGACCCTTAAAAGAAAACTATCTCCAACCTCAAATGTGGAAAGGTCTACAGTAGAAGCACATGTGGCAGTTACACCGTTCCCAAGGTCAAGACTTGCACCATCGGCAATAGTTACAGTAGTAACCAAGCTATCCAAGAAATTATCATAATCACTTGGAACAAGATCAGGGGAAGAAATTGCAATAACCTCTGCAAGACCTGTTGTTGTATTTGCTATCCGAATCCGATAAAGCCCTGATTTAATATCCATGGGGATCGTACTCAACGCAACCGAAACAATACCATCACCCGCCAACATAAAAAGGGATCCCTTTAAATTCCTCGGAGAGTCGATAGCACCGGTAGCTCCCGGATTTATTTCTGTAATATCGGCATCCATAAGTGCCTTCATGATATCGCTACCGTATTCGCCAATATTCAATGTTCCTTCAGTGGCGATAGTCGAAACTTCCGTTTCGATAGGATAAAAAGACGGGCCTGACATCTGCTCGGCAAGCTCAGGCGAAAAATTAAAAACGGCCGATCCGGCAGCCCGAATGGAAACCAACTGATCCCAAGTAATATAATCAAATAATTTCAACGCTTGAAATTTAAATATCTTTGCATTTTGTACGGTCATTTTAAACTCCGATCTTTACAGTTAATAAAATTCCGGCACTCATATAAATAATACCACTTTTCTGTGCGTCAATGTCAACAGGAGTTGTCGAAGTAATTTGAACTTCGGCGTATTGAAGAAAATCCAAGTCCGACCTTAAAATACATCCCACCAAACCCATCCTGATTAAAGATATCTGATTTGTCAACTCACCTTTGTCGATAAAGACTACTTGAATCGTATAGGGAATCGTCGCCAATGCATCCCTTGCCATATCCTTTGAAACATCATAGTCCACATCACCGATATAAATTAAACCAAACTCATCGTTCCTAACCAATTCATCATTGAGTGATCTTGAGGAAAAAGATATCTCTCCGAAAGACTTTTCCACATTACTATCAGAAGCAATTCTTGTTGCCTTTTCATTAAATTCAGCGTCGAGAATCTTTAAAAGAGAATCCCGAATTGTCAATTCGTTTATTATACTCATCATCTTATAAATCACCCATAAAGTTTATCCACTTTTCGTTTTGCACTGGTTACAGATGCTTTCATGGTTTTCCCCATTTCCCTTTCGATGTAAATAAACAAGGTGGAGGCGATAGATTTGGAAAGCTTCAATGTCATTTTACCGGTTGCAAAGGCAGGTGCTTCAGGCCCCCAGAAAAGAAACGGTCTTTTTGGAACACCACGACCTTCTTGGTGTTTAACGCCATAAGGAACAGATGATCCAATTAATAAAGTTTTATTTCCCACCTGTTTGATGTTTTCACCGCCCGACCTGGTGACAGAAACGGCCAATCTTCCGGTTCTGAATAAAACAGGATAAACAAAACCAACATCTTCCTCCTTGTCACGCTTGTAACCAGAAGTCAGGTCTCGATATTGCCCTGGCCCTCTCCTTGAGCGGTCAAAAATAAATTTCCTTGATTCAAGAAATCGATCTCCAATCTCCTGTAAAGGAACCCTCAAATTATCAACCTTTTGAGACGCTTCTTTTAAAGCGTCGATAAATCTTGTGTAGGAAACCCTGTCATATTTTGCAGAAACTTTCAATAATAACCCCTTCTATTTTCTCTATCCCTATGAAACCGCTCTGAATGGGGGATACCTTTTAAATTAGTAACACAATAGTCTCCCGATTGAAACAACCCGCAATTACCCGCACCACAAGGAGCGGCATCGGGCAAGGTGTAAGAACCTTTTCTTATTTTTCTCAAAACCGCCTCCGGTTCGTCACTTCTTTCAATAACAGGATGTTGGTCTGGATAACTATCAGGTGTCGCTATATCCAATTTCTTGGCAATGGATAATCTTGCCAGTTCTATACAGACATCTTTTAAAATTTTAAAAGAAATTGGAGAAGAATCCTCCAAGACGGGAACCGTGTAACGATCGCCTATCATGGCATTGATATGGGCAGACTTCCTTCCAATCACATCTTCCAGAAATTCAGGGCCTGCCTTGGTATTGTCAGATGTCAGTCCGGCAATATTAAGATAAAGATCATCCCTTATACAATAATCCATAACTTAAGGATAACCCAATTAACCCGGCAAGTCCTTACTGTCAACATGATTCTTCGCAGGTATTTCAGGGGAAGCTTGAAGCTTGGTCTTCTCCAGCTCCTCATCAATGCTTTCCTGTTTCTTCTTGACAACAAAAACTACAGAACCTATCATCGCCAATTTTGTCGCTTCGTTACTATCCATTTCAAAAACAGTACCTGGTTTAATCATTTTTTTTCTATCAGGATGCATCTTTATTCTAGTTATCGCCCTGACTTTAACCTTTGCCATAAAAATCCTTTAAGCAATAGCGTTTTTAATCAAATAACCACATGTGCCATTTGCAATCTTATATTGATAGGCCATATCGTGCAAAATCATTTCGGCATTCGGCATGTCCGCAGGTTCCCGATTAAAAACCCGTGATTCATGACCTGTTTTTTTAACACAATAACCTAATGTCCTTTGATGCTTCATAGCAAAAGAGGCCTTATGATAAACGGCAACATCTTTTCCCCAAAAAGCCGTTTCCACCCCACTGGCATTAACATAAGCAGCAGAAGGAATGAGAATATTGGGAATGCCAATGGCCCTTTTTAATTGATCGACCGAAATCGCTTCAAACTTACCCGTGCTGCCATAAACATTGGTAATCTTCGGATGGAATCTCAACGCTTGCAATACATCGAATGGAATAATCGCCGTATTGACAATGCGTTTTGCCGCTTGCCAAACTTGGGTAATTGCATCCTTGAAATCTTCAAGAGGATCGCTATTCTCGTAATCGCTCCATTGGGCATCCCCACTTAAAGTTTCACTGTTGTCGGTTGCAAAGGTGGATGCCGTGGTCATTAAAGACGCAATGGCAAATTCCTTTTCTGTCATAAGAAGGTTTTTCAAACCCATCGTGACATCCGCTTTTGCCATAAAAGGTTGTTCAACCTCTTCCCTATCCCTTTCAGTCACGAAATCCTTAACACCATGATTATCGACAACATAAGTATTGTTAAGGGTACGATCTACCGTGGGGACAGTATGATAAGAACCTCTATCAAATACCCTTGTATTATAAAGTTGAAGATGGGCAGTGCCGTAACCGGTAATAATCCCCGACCATTTTGGCACTGGCAACATCGTCAAAACCATGTCCGCAATATGCCCTTCAGGTCTATAATCGAGGGAAAGATTGGTTAAAACCTGATCAACCCTGGAATTTCTATATTGATTTGACACTTGTCACACTCCTTGTCTAGTGAACATAATTCTAAATATCGCTTCATCAGCAGCGGCCTCCAAGGCATAACCAATAGAAGATTCGGCAGCTCCCGCCACTACAAAATCAGCGTCGGCAGTAACCTTAACCCTTGCACCTTTGGTTATCGCTCCTCCGGCAAGAGCATAGGCCTCACCACCCTCCCTGAAAAAATCAAGAGTCGCATTGGCGATATAATCTTGCGCCCTGGCAAGCCCATGAACCAAATCACCCGTGGCAGTCACAATGGCAAATTCCCTATCATTTGTTCCCTGCTTAAGGGCCTGTCCTTCTTTTATAGCAGTAGTGATTTTCCCGGAATCATACACGGGATTAAATAATTGTCCTCTTGACATTTTTTATGCTCCTTGATTGTACCGTTTTTCCAAATCGGGACGATCTTTCATTACCCGACTAATGGAATCAGTCATGCTTAAATTACTATCTTCTTTTCTTAGTTTAGATGCCAATTCGATAATTTCCCCTTCAGCATCTTTACCCTTATTTGTAGTATCGGGATTTTTCCCACTATCAGGACTTTTCTTGTAAACCGGCCTGTCGGGAAGAGAAACCTTAAAACCTTCATAGGCCTCGGAGGAAAGGGTAAGTGCCTTTTCTTTTACCGCCGGCAAAATCCTGCCATCGACAATAAATCTTTCGAGTTCAGCAGACCGCTCGGATAATTCCAGTTTCCGTTCAGCATCTTTATTTTCTTTTCTCATCGTCTCAACCGAAAGAGTGAGAGAGTCAACCTTGGAAGAAAGCTCTTTATTTTGTTTGACCGATAAAGACAAAGCATTTCTTGTCGATTCCAGTTGTTTTTTCATGTCGTCACTCATAATATTTTCCCTTTTGTGAGTTGAAAGTTCCGTTACCATTCCAATGTTGACATCTGCCGGTGAGTTGGTCAAGGATACTTCATACAAAACATTGCCATATTCAGTCTTTCCGTCAGTAGGCGATATATAATTTAAATAAACACCGACCGAAGTATACAGGTACTTCTTGCCCATCACATCTTTTTTGCCGTTTTCATTCCAATTAATCGTTGCATATATTTTAAAATTATCCTTCTCTTCTACAAGATCGAGACCGGTTACCCATCCCGCCGCCGCATCACTTGAGCCTCTTGCCAGTGGATGGGCATAATTAACCGGGATTCGTGCACCCCTGACATTTTTATTGAAATTATCCACCAACTGAACCATCTGCCCTTTAGAAAAAGTAAAATCAAATGTATGATCAAAAACAGGTTTGCTGGTAATAATTAAAGTTCTTTCAGGTATTTGATCTTTGGATTGAACATCTTCAGGAAAATCAAGAATTTCATATCCGGTAGACAGGCGAAAAGATTTTAAATCACTCATAACTCAATAATTTACTTTTAAATAATGACTGTCAATATAGGGCAGACTTCACACCGATATTAATTGAATCTTCCGCTTTTTGAGAAATGGCAATCGGGCGAGGGGTAGGATTGTTTTTCATTGTCGTGGTATTGGGAATAATAACCGTACTGCAATTATAATGCAACGGCGGTTGGTAAGTCTTAAGTGCAGGATCACCCGCCGCCACTGTTTTTCCTGCAATTTCCACACAAACAGGAGCTTGGGGATCAGGATTATAAAAAGTATACGATTCTATATCAGAGTAATTTTCTTCAAAAACCTTTTGTCTCGCCAGATTCACCGCCTTGCCAGGTAAAACAGATGTTTTTTGGGCGATCTTTTTCCCCTCAACAACAGACTTTGTCGCTTGAGTCAAGACCAGCTTAATATCATTTAAATCCTGCCCTTGAGAGACAGACTCAAAATAAGTAAACATAACCGCATTGTCGATTGCCGTAACCGCCTCTTCAACATCGGTAGCGGCCATAAAAGCGACGATGGAAAGAATTGAACTTTTATTGGGAGAGGTCAGACTAAGAGCGGTTTGCAAGTCGCTTATCTGTTCGTTAACGCCTTGCTGTAAAAAATCCTTCATGGCCTTGATAACGGGAGCGGTACCCACTTCAATCATAGAGGGTTTCAAAGAGAAAACTTTTTGAGTTCCTTTATTCTTTTTAAAATGGGCAACCGCCTTATCTGTCTTCTTATTTGCCAATTCAGTCAATTTATTTTTTAAGAGGGATAATCCTTCATCCCTCATTTTTAATATTTTTTTAACAGATTTTTTCGCCTCTGACAATAATCCCGCCCGGGAGACCGATAGTTTTTTTGACTTATCAATATCGTCACTTTTATCGTCTTCATCGTCATCGTTATCATCGTCTTTATCTTCTGTTTTCACCAACGGATTAACGATCGGTTCGGGTTTTCTACGGGTTTCCAAATCCGCAGGGGGAAGTCCATATTTGTTTCTTATCCAAGACTCCGTCATCTCATCAGGCGTAATGGACTTGGAACTAAAGAGGGAAGACAATGCCCCGGCAAGGTCTTTGCCCCCCTTCCCTCCAATCTCTGAATGGGTACATTCAACTAAAGGTTCAACACCAAAGTTCATCATGATCGTTTCTTTTATAAGCTCATCGTCGATCTTGGCATCGATATTGGCGGCGATAACTTCCAAACCGCTCGTGAAAAAATTAGAAAGGTCTTTAGACAAAGCAAAACTACCGGAACCTTTAGTTAAAAGAAGAAAATTACAAGAAAAACTCCTGATTATCTCTTCGTCTTCCTTAGAGTTACAATCGTATAATTTCATGGGATCAAAATTAGAACCCTGCTCTTCCGCTGTTATGCCAGGGGGAAAAACCAGATGGTTTAATATTTTGGTCAATGTCGACCTGTTTTGTAGCCGCTCCTCAAATTTCTTCCAATCATCCTCACTTAAACCGGCCATTTCTTGGTAAATCTTCAAAAATGGCAATGCAAGGAAATTATTACCAATGGCCACCTTGGTAAAATTTACATTCTTACGAACCCAATTACCATAAATAGGCCTCAATAAAGATATCCCCTCATAGTTATCCCCTTCTTGATTGAAAGCAAAATGAATAAGACTTTTTGAAGAAATAGTTTTTTGTTGATTATCCGAAGTATCACCATAGGCCTCTTGATCCACCCCCATCCAAGTAGAATCCAAGTCCACAAGCCATCTCTTTATAGTCCTTTGAGAAATAAACTTGGCGAAAGGCCTTAATTTTGTCTGCCCGTTAAAAATAAAAGGACTATAAAACTTTTCATGAAGAGAAAACCCGTAAAGCAAAGCAAGTGACATTTCAGACACTAATTTCCTCAAAAAGTTTTTTGGGAAGGCCTGTTCGATAAAATCCAACTGCAATACGGCCATCGGATCATCTACATGTTTATCCATTATCTTATAATTCCACTTTGCCGATTCAATAGGCCTTAACACCGCATTCAAACACATATTAATAACACCACTGCCCCTACGCATCTCGTCATAGATATCAAAACGCCTACGCATATCACGAAGTTCACCCAAGAACTCCTCTTCCAAATAACCCGAATAAATTTCCGTTCCGGTAGAAGAAAAAGTGAAGGAAGGATCGCTTTTCTTGATTTGATCTTGCTCTTCTTTTTTTGCTCTAAAAAAATCCAACCAACTCATATATTCCTAAAAATTAAATTCGATAACTTATGTAAATGGTCAACTCCCATAACCTCTGCATCCACCCTATCATCGTTAGCACCGTTGGGAAATACGATCATTTCATGGATGTGTGCGTTAATCCAAGGGGCAATCGATTCATGGGGGTAAAGAATATCACCGGCCTGATAAACACTTAAAATAGAAACAAGCCGTTCAACCTTTGAAGATTTGGGATTGTAAGGGAGAACACAATTAACTTTTTTCCTGATGGCGGAAATAGTCGCAGGCCCATTGGCCTTATCTTCTATGATGACGGCGGAATAATCGTAATGTTTGGAAATTAAAGCAAGGAGATTACTAACCGATAACACAAAATCCCACTTGCCCCGCATTTGATCCACCAAATAAATCTTATTATCAATATCTGAATAAACAGAATAAACAACCCAGGAACTTCCCGATTCTTTAAAAGTCATGTCACAACTAATAACTTTTCTTCCCTTTTTTTGTGGCAACATCTTATAAAAGTGAAACCATTCCCTTTTAATAATATTCCCTTCCAAAGGGGCAGGCCTTTGCTGATATTGCCCCGCAAAGAGCATGGGATTTCTCTTTTCCATGTCCCTTAGCTTCTTCACTCCATGGGTAGTAGGCCATAAAGGCTCACCCTCCTTTCTAATATCCAAGGCGTGCTTGTCTTTTTCACACAAAGCAGGCAAACAGAGATGGTCGAATTTCCCTAAAATAGATTTTTCCGACAAGAGATGGGCAGACAAATCCGCTTCATGAAGCCGCTGCATAATGGCCACGACCGGCGTATGGATAGGGTCATTCAACCTTGTCGCCAATACATTCTCAAAATTAGAAATAACATTATCCCTTTGCAACTGTGACCGCTCGCTGTCCACCTTTTGGGGATCATCTATCAATAGACATCCATGCATACCTTTCATTGACTTCACGCCTGCACCCTCACCGGTAACAGCTCCGCCGGAAGATGTCGCATAAAACTGCCCGCCACCTTTCATACTCCATCTTTTCTTTGCCTGCTCCGTCTTTTCCAAATCTCTATTCCAAAACCTTTGGTATTCATCACTGGCGATAACCAACTTAACAGCATTGGAATTTCTCAAGGCCAATGAATCAGAATAAGAGACATGAATAAAATTACAATAAGGATTTTTGGCATAACACCAAGCAGAAAAGAGAACTACCACAAACTCGGACTTTCCATAACGGGGAGGGATATTAATCAAGGCACGTTTAATTTCCCCATTGTAGATTTTCTCCAAATAACTACATAACAATTCAAGATGCCAGCTATTTATAAATTCTATATGATAAATATTTTTAAAAACCCACTTGGCAAAAAAGAAAAGTTCCCTCTCACAAAGTTCTTTTTCAATTGCTTGTTTTTTCGGGATTTCCATCCAACAATTCTAATATCTTTTTTAAGTTTTCGGTGGGAATTTTATTCAAATCCGTCGATTCGGTTTTAATCGGGTCGCCATCTTTCACGCCTTGCAGTTTTAATTGATCTCCATATTCTTTATAAAACCTTGTCTTTAAAGCAAAAATAACCATAGTGGAAGACATCTTTTTATTCAAACGTTCCCTTAATTCATCGGGAACTATACCTGTAATATGAATTCGCATAAAACGCTCAAAAAATCTAAGTGATCTGGCAACGGCGGTTTCTTTTGCCCTTGCAAAATCAGGCTTGGTATATTCCCAATACCTTAAAGTATCCTTGACTACCTGAACTTTATATTTGTCGTAAAGAATTGCAGGAAAAGAAGAATAGGAAAACCCTTGCTCCATGTGAGCAATCAAATCTTTACAAAATTCTTTTTTATACTTTGAGGGGCCGCCAAAGTTTTTCTTCATTCCTTTGATACGACCGGAACCTTTCTTTGCTGCCATAAATTTATTCTAACTGTTTAATGATTCATTATCAAGCATTCTGTTCGTTTGCTTTTTTTTGTTTTATTATCAACATGACAGACAAATTGCTTTTTAACAATCCTCCGGCCAACATCCAAATCCATTCCCTCTTTGATATAACAACTTAAAATAAACTTACCTTTAATTTCTTTCAATACAGTTAAAAGCTTATTGAAATCATCCATTGTATACCCTTTATACGGCCCTTGACATGCCCCCGGATAAGCAATAAAGATGGCCATCATTCAATCATTTAATCCAAGGATGTCATAGACTAATTGTTTTTTGAATTTTAAATTGATTACATTTGCAAGTTCATCTTCTTTTTCTTTTATTCTCTGATCAACTATCTTCTTAATTAAGTCTTCAATATTTCCTCTACCAATAGGTTTTTCTCTTAAGTAATTTTCCTTAAGGGGCATAAAGGGATCCTTTAATATTTGCTGTCTTGCTGTACTTATTTGACAAGGATGAACCTTAAAAATCCCTGCAATTTCTGCATTTGCAAGCCCACATTTTAAAAACATAAGCAAAATTTTATTAAACAAAGGAATGTTCCCTTGAGAAAGTAGATCACTAAAATCTTCAATTGAAGAAATATTTTCATCTTCCTTTGCTAGCGTGTCGTGAAGTGTTCTATCTTCATTGTCACGCAGAGGGAAGTCCATTGAGAGCTTGTCTTTTATATTGTCCATGATCTCAGAATGACGGCCATTCAATGACTTGCTTGGCACAAGCCTTAATTTTCTTAAAGCATCTATATAAACAAATTTAAGATTAACAATATCTGAGTTTCGTTCAATGATTCCTATCATCATCTCATTAATAATATCCGGCACATATTGCAAAATCTTATCTGAGCTATGTGATTGAGCATATTTAGTAATCTTATGAATTAAATTTTTATCCTTGATATGCACATTTATGCCTTTTGATAAAATTCTTAAGCCCTGTCCATTCTTGAAATATTGCCATTGTTTCAATTGCCATCTTTAATTCTTTTGGCGTATCTTGCTTCAAAAATTTAATTATATCACAATATAGATAAACCTTAGATCCAGTTATTGTTTCATAGCGAGGACATCCCTCTTTAATAAAATGCTGGACTTGCGAATGATATAATCCATAGAGACGTTTTACTTTAACATGTCCAAAAAGATTCCTTAAACATCTTTTGGGTAATGATTTTTGACTTGGGTAATGTAATTTTATCTTTTTATTAATTTCTTTAACAGGAAAAAACCCCATCATTTTAATTAATTTTATTATCTCTAATGGATTAAACTTTTTATCCTGGCTTCGATGAGCTTTCTTTGCTCCTTTCATAATATTTTCAATAATATACCTTGCTCCCTTATATTTTTCTTTGGTTTCTTTTGCAGTATGTGTTTCATAAAACTTCATCACCTTTTTAATCAAGGCCTTATCTTCTTTTACAGTTGTTTTAAATGAAATCTTATTTTGTCTACACCATCTTTGGATTGCTGTTCGATTACACCCTGTTCTATCGATCACGTCTTCTCTGCTTACCCCTTTTTTGTACAGGGCCAAAAGAAGTTTCTCATTTAGATTTTTAGGGGGTGAACAGATATGGCGACATTTAGGGCATTTCTTTTGATTGCTGTGGGTTATTTTGAACTTTTTTTTACATATAGAGCACGACTTAGTCATTGTGCTTTTTAATAAAATTAGCAGCATGAATCGTTGTGTTGATTATATCCGTTATCTTTCCAACACAATTGCAGGCAGCGTTAACATTTTCCGCACTATATCCGCCTTTGGTCACTTCTTTCATCATGGTATTCAAATGCTGTATTCCTTCCTTGATATTGAATTGAGCTTGTACATATTCCACTGCGTCTTTGGTTCTGGAACTGTTTGTCGGAAGGTTATTCATTGAATTCCTTTATTCTGTTTTTATCCTCCCTCATATCCCAATACCTGTAAAGCAAAAAACAGCAATGACAACTTCCAAGCTATTGCTTTATTACATGGTGGCCCCTTAAATTGTTGCTAAATTGACCAATGCAACGCCATAAGTCATTGAAATCACAGGCCTTTTTCAGGCCATATTTTAAACAAATTTACTTGACAATATGTGTCGGATATGAGATAATATAGGTAGATGCTAAGGGATGGTCACAGTCCTGCTACCGTGACCTGTTAATCCCTTAGCATTAGGGGATTGCCGATAAATTCGGCATCCCCGCACTTCTCTTACAAGGATAACATGATTATGAATTGCCAGCATTGTAAATCAACCAACCTAAAGAAGTCTGGAAAGTACAAATCCAAGACTGGAATAGTCCAGAGATATCAATGTAAGGCCTGCAAGAAAACCCAGACCAAAAGAACCAATTCCAAAAACTATCGTCTTCGAAAAAGCAGGCTTGCCAAGAAAATAGAGGCCTTATATTGTGAGAGAATGAGTCTTAGAGGAATAGCAAGAGTTCTTGGAGTAAATAGAAAAACCGTCAACAAGCATTTTCTTAGAATGTCCCACAAGGCACGATCGGAGAATCTTAGAAATCTCGTCAATAAAGAAATAGTGTCAACCTTTGTCCAGTTTGATGCATTGGAAACATTCGAGCATACAAAAAGAAAACCGCTTGGTGTTTGGTTTTCAGTCCGTGCTAAGACTGGCGAGATCGTATCCGCCAAGGTTCATAGAACTGACATTCGAGCATTGGCCATGAGTAAGAGGGAAATTTTAAAATGGAATCGTCAGACAAATAAAGAATCCTCATTGATTGATTTTCTTTTGGAGACAAAGAAATCCCTTAACCGTGCTTATTCGGTGTTGGGATGCGACGGGTTCAGGCAATCCAGAAAAATTGCCGAAAATATTTGTGGTGACATTTCCCATATTATTACGCTTGGCGAGAATAAAAAGATTGACCTATCTATCAGGAAATTAAGAAACGACATTTCAAGACTTCAAAGAAAAACACTTTGCTCAACAAAAAAGGCCGAGCGACTACAAAATCATCTCGACCTTTATATCAATTATCACAATCGGAAAAGAGTTCTTCATAAATCGTAAAGTTGCCTCACTCCTAATTTATTAAAGTAAATTTCCGATACCTCATTATATGGGAAAGATTGTAAAGTTGCCAATAAAAAGACGACTGAAAATTAATACAGAAGAGAATTCTGTTATTGCTGGTGATAATTTGGATTGGCTTAAATTTATTCCTTCAAAATCCATAGATTTATGCTATATTGACCCACCTTTTTTTTCCAATAAAGACCATGAAATTCTTTGGGGCAATGGTTATGAAAGAGACTGCTTTTCTGATCGATGGAAGGGAGGTGTAAAGAGTTATGCTGTTTGGATGGAAGAAAGAATAAAAGAAATCTATAGGATTTTAAAAGATTCTGCATTTATTTTTATTCATTGTGACTATAGGGCCAACTATAAATTAAGGGAAGTTTTGAATGATGTTTTTCACGATAATTTTGTTAACGAGGTTATAACAAAAAGAAAAACAAAGGGAATAAATAATCAATTTGAATCTTTAAAAACATTAAATGTTGCTACTGACAATATCCTCATTTATAGAAAAGACAAGAATAGTAAACTTAATAAAATTAAAGGAACATTGCATACTAGTGGAAAATGGCAAAACTTTTGGAATAATGCAGACAGGCCAACAATGCGTTATGAAATTTGTGGACTAAAAAGAGATGAAGGACAGTGGCGTTGGGAGAAAAAGAGAGGGTTAAGGGCCGCTAAAAATTATGAAATATATTTAAAAAAACATTCAAATAAATTACTCGAAGACTATTGGGAAGAAACAGGAAAAACTTTAGAATTTGTCAAAAGAGAATCATGTGCCGCCACTTGCTATTATTGGCAACCCCCCAAGATATCATCCATAACAACCACTAATTGGCTGGATGTTTACGCTTATGATAATTCTCCTAAAAGAACAAATAAAACTCAAAAATCAGAAATACTAATGGAAAGAATAATAAAAATGGGCAGCAACAAAAATGATGTATGTCTCGATTGTTTCGGCGGTGGAGGTACAACATCCGCCGTTGCTGCTAAATTAGGCAGAAGATTTATAACTGGAGATGTCTCGCCTGTAGCAGTAAGGGTTATTTCCAAAAGACTTAACAAATTGACGCCCCCCCCCCATTTCAAGGTTTTAAATGTCCCAAAGACCAAAGAAGAATGGCTTAACATGCAAGGTATTGAATTTGAAAAAAGAATTTGTGCTTTTATGGGATGGGAATGGTCTGGCAAGGGAGTCAATGACGGCGGTATCGACGGATGGGCAAATAAAAAGACCATTCCCATTCAAGTTAAGAATCATCGAAACAAAGTAGGTCGTCCTGATATTCAAAAGTTTGTCGGGGCCTTGGGTAAACACAAAAAAGGTATTTTTGTCGCATGGGACTTTGCCACCAATGCTTGGGATTATAGGGTTGAGGCAAAAGAAGAATATGGAAAAGAAATTGAGTTTTTAAAAGTAGAAGACATCCTTGGAGATATCTTGATAGACTCCGATAAGAAGATGGAGATTGAAACACTCATTAAAGAAACAACTGCTTAAACTGTCTAAACTTTTGACACTTCTAGCAACAATTAAGTACACCACCATGAATTAAATTGGAAAACTGTATTGTCACAGGTGATTGCTTTGATTGGCTGGATATGATTCCAAAAAATTCTATTCAATGTTGTTACATTGACCCGCCTTTTTTCAGTGGGAAAAAATATGAGATTATTTGGGGAAATAGCTGGGAAACAAGGTCTTTTGGAGATAGTAGGGCAGGAGGCATCAAATATTATTCTGAATGGATGGCCGCAAGAATAAAAAAAATAAAAAGAGTTTTAAGACCTGATGGAACGATCTTCTTACATTGTGACAAACATGCATCTCATTATTTGAGATTAAAATTAGATGAAATATTTGGTGAGGAAAATTTTATTAACGAAATTATCTGGCATTACAGAAGATGGACAGGCAAAGCAAAAAAATTCCAACAACTACATGATTCCATATTTATTTATTCAAAAAGCAAAGAATATAAATTTAATATCCTTAAAACCCCATATACTGAAGGTTCAAAAAGAAGAAAAATGCAAGGTGTTTTAAATAGATTTAAAAACGGAGAAGTATATAAAGTTAGTGATAAATCAATAAACAAAGAAGGAGTACCGATGGGAGATGTTTGGATTGATATTCCTTTTATTCCACCATCTTCTAAAGAACGATGTGGGTACAAAACTCAAAAACCCTTAACACTGATAAAAAGGATAATAGAATGTTCTACAGATAAAGGCGATGTAATACTTGACTGTTTTGCAGGGGGGGGGTCTACGGCAATAGCGGCAATGGAATTGGGTAGAAAATTTGTAGTTGGTGATGTTTCCCCAGTGTCGGTTAAGGTTATGGCCTCAAGACTTAAAGAAAGGAAAGGATTTTCAGACTTTGAAATAAAAAATTATCCAAGAACAAAAGAAGAATGGCTCAATATGGACGGCCATGAATTTGCTGAAAAAATTTGTCAACTTCATGGATGGGAATGTAATGAAAAAAAATCAAGAGATGGTGGCATTGACGGATGGGCAAACAAGGGAAAAGTGCCCATCCAAATAAAAAATTGGAGAAATGCAGTTGGAATAAACGAAATAAAAAAACTTGTTGCATCTTTAGGCAATGCAACTGATGGAATTTTTGTTGCTTGGAAATACTCAACTCAATGTTATGATTATTTGATTGATGCAAAGAATATCTATAAGAAAGATATCCAACTCTTAACCGTTGAAAAGTTACTAGGAGATGGTATCATCATTAGCAGTGACGAAATGATGAGGATAGAAGAATATTACCAAAACCGAAAATGTCCGATATCTAAAGATGATACGGCCGCCTGACTGTCTAAACTTTTGACACTTTTATGCACAATTAAATACCCCACCATGCTTTATTATTGAACGATGGATGAAAAGATAAAGAGACAAGAAGACCTTAAAGATAAATATCAAAAAATCATAACAGAGAAAGATCGAAAAGCACAAAAAAGGTTGGGTGCTGTTTTTACACCTACGGAGGTAGTCGATTTCATGCTTGAAAGCGTTAATGAAATATTAAAAAAAGAATTTGGAAGAGACCTTTCATGTGAAGATGTTAAGATTATCGACCCGTTCTCAGGAACGGGGGTCTTCACTGCAAGACTTATCGATAAAGAAAATCTAATAAGCGATGAGGCCCTTGAATCAAAATATGATAATGATATTGAGGTTAATGAGATTATGGAGTTAACTCATGATGTTGGGGTAGAGAATATCGAAGAATCTTACTACCAAAGAACAGGAAAACGCAGGAAGTTCAAGGGATCCTCCTGCGTTGATACTTTCACAATATAAAAAAGATTATTTTAAAGAAACAAAATCGCCGTTAATTCTCTCTGCGATATAAACATTGTCGATCTTGTCTTTATTTAAACTTCCCTCGATCCACAATTTTCCATAGATAAGCGTTTTACTGTAGATGTAGTCAGGATGAATGGCCATTTCTACATCACTACCATCTTTTCTTTTTGCTAGAAAAATCCTATATTCCTGATTATTAATCATGCCCCAGCATCCCTTTTCATCTATACTAAAGCTCTCTGCAAATGTTTTCATCTTGCCTCCTATACTTATATTATCTCATATCTGACATATATTGTCAAGTAAATATGTTTAATTATTGATCGAAATAATCCAGTAAATTCAATGACTTAGAAGATTTTTAAAGAAATTTAGCAACAATTAAGTGGCCCACCATGCCTTTTTTGATAAAATAACCGATAAAAAAACTTTACTTTTACCTTAATAAAGGATAGAAAAGGTTTATTATTAACAAGAAAAGGAGACAATTATGAAAAAGTACAAAGTGAAATTGAAATTTTCCCGTCCAATTTTAGGCGGCAAACCCACTGATCCCTTTGTGTTCCTACAACACAAAGTAGAAGCGGCGAGGAAAGCAATCGCCAAATGGGCAACGGCAAAAGGAAAAGACGGGGGTAATTCCAAAGACAAAAAAGCACTTCCCTTTTTAAACGCCATGGCCATTGAAGATTCGAATGTCCAACGACAATTAGAAGGAATTCGCTCTGCTTGCGAGTTTTTGCTTAGTGGTGAAAAAATCACCGACAACGAATGGGAAGATGCCCTTGCTGGAAACTTGGGAAAAAATACCGTCCTGTATGCAAGACTCATACAAACAAGGGGAGTTACCATTTTCGTTAGAGATAAAAAAGGATTTCCATACTGGGACGATTATGTAATGAAGGGATTTTTTAAAGATTTAGCATCTGTCGCCTGTCAAAGAAATTCCAGCAAAAGAGGGACATTTCTACAAGGCGAAGATTATTCACAAGGATTATTGAATAAGCATTTTTTTATCAAAGAATACAAAACATTTTTTTATGATGACAGAAAATGTACGAAAAAAAGAAATACTGTCATGAATGACGATAATACCTCTTATAAATTTCAAAGAACATTAAGAGCAAAAACAGCACAAGGGGATCGTATAGCACTCGCTTCATCTGAAATGGTTAATGAAAATTGCTATATACAATTTACTATTATTGTCATGCATGAAAAAATTACCAAAGCAAAAATCAAAGAAGTACTTGAAGTTGGCGAATTGTATGGGGCATCCCAATGGCGAAATGCCGGTTACGGGAGATTCGATATCGTTGAGTTAAAATAGGCCCCAAGTGGACAGTAAACCGAAATGAAAGAGAAGAGATCGGAACAGAGGGGAATCGAAAAGAACTGGAGAGGAGAGGAATGGAAACGATTCGGAACAGAATGGAGATGATTGGAACTGAAATAGAAAGGAAAGGAAGAGAACTGGAATAGAAGTGAAACGAGATGGAAATGAACAGAATGGAGACGAAATGGAGATGAATTGAGCTGAAAAGAAAAGGAATAGAAATCGAATGGAAGTGAATTGAGAAGAAATGGAGAGGATTTGAGATGAAAAGAGATGAATTGGAATGGAAGAGAAACGAAATGATTAGGCAATGAATGGAAATGAAAGGGAATGGAATTGAATCGAAAAGAACTGGAGATGAAAAGAAATGAAATGGAAAAGAGATGAAAAGAAATGAATTGGAAGTGAATTGAAAAGAAATGAAATGGAAAAGAATTGAAAAGAAATGAAATGGAGGTGAAAAGAAAAGACTTGGAAGTGAATTGAAAAGAAATGAAATGAATTGGAAATGAATTGAAAAGAGATGAAATGGAAAAGAATTGAAAAGAAATGAAATGGAGGTGAAAAGAAAAGACTTGGAAGTGAATTGAAAAGAAATGAAATGAATTGGAAATGAATTGAAAAGAGATGAAATGGAAAAGAATTGAAAAGAAATGAAATGGAGGTGAAAAGAAAAGACTTGGAAGTGAAAAGAAATGAAATGAATTGGAAATGAATTGAAAAGAGATGAAATGGAAAAGAATTGAAAAGAAAGGAATTGGAAATGAATTGAAAAGAAATGAAATGGAAAAGAATTGAAAAGAAAGGAAAAGGAAGTGAATTGAAAAGAACTGGAAAGGATTGGAATAGAGTCGAAATGGAAAAGACAAGAGATGAAAGGAAAAGAGTTGGAAATGAAAAGGATCAGACGGGCATGATTTTTTTATGGCAATATTGCCTTCTTTTAAAAATTAAAAATCATGCCCGTCTTTTTTTAAGGAAATAAAAAATGGAAGACAAAGAATTAACTTTTACTGAATGGATTAAATCCGATATCAAATTAACTAAATGGTGGGAAAAGGTTCAAAATAAGAACCATCCCGGTTGGAAAAACCTGCGTAAAAGTTGGAGACCCACCAAAAAAAAACCCTTTCCCAATGTAAATGATTTTTATATCAATATCGAAGTCGCCAATCAAATTATCGATAATCACCGTAAACATCCCAATGGTTATACATCCATAAAAGAATTTGAAAAAACATTATTCCCCATGGTCTGGAATGTTGCCGATCTTATCTTTAGAGAATTTGCCTTTAAAAAAGCAACAGAAAATCGATGGACGGGTTCTTATAAACAAGATGGCCAAATAATCCCCGTCAATTATTGGAAAGATCATCCCCGACAATTAGATGTACAAAAAAATGGTGAGTGGCAAAAAATTCTCGTCGTTCAACATATCTACGATCATCCCGACTATAACGATGAAGATTCTAAAAAACCCCATAAGTTTTTAGCATCCAGGATCAACATAACATTCCCTTTTTAATAAACAAACAGACCCCTAAATGGATGACTTAAGGCCACCACGAAGGTGGCCGCATCTTCCGGCATGGATGCCGGCAATCAAACGAAGGCAAAAGGCCGCTGGCCATCGGCCGCTGCTGAAAGCAAGCGGCCAAATCAGATGGCCAAGTAAAGCGGCCGTTTTGTCAAATAAAGCAAAATCACTACTCACAAGCAACCATTTAGATTTGTGCAACTGGCCTTATCGTTTAAAGGCGGAGTCCACCCCTTGTCCGGGATAATGTAGACATGCCCTGAATCCTTTTTCGTAGTATTTGCCCCATGGGAAATTTATGTGTTATGAGACTCTTTCTCATGTTCGTTTTATTTCAAAGGCCACTAAACTTTGGTTTTTTGATTAGTCGGCCTGCTTGTTTGGCCGCTTGACTTCGTCAGCGGCCGCAGGCCCTTGTATCGTAAATAAGATATATTTACTTTTAAAAGATGGAAAAACCCTAAAAAGGCCTCCAATATAATAGATGCGAACTATTGGAAGATTTGCACTCAATCCAGTGGAAGCTGTAATTCCCGCCTTTGAAAGGAATTTCTTAGAGTGGTTAACAGCAGTAATAGGCTATTTGCCATCTGCCTGAGTTATCCACCCATGATCCCTCTTAGATCGTCAGGATGGTGAAGGTATAACTCTCATACCAAGGCCCTCAAACAGATCATCATACTTAGTTTGAAGAAACCCTCCAGGATTTTGCCCCCCGCCCGTTTATCGAACGGTGTCTGCTCCCGGAACAAACCCAACCATATTAAATGGTTGAAATAACCTTATACCTTTAAAAAGGAAAAGTAAAATGTTTTTTATAATGCTTGGCGTTTAATTGAATGATGTGTAACGCTAGGTGTTTGGGTAGACCTTACGATGCTGGGCGTTTGAAGTTTCTTCTCTTTTTTTGTTTTTTTTGGTTTACTTTTTCAGGTAAATAGGCCATGATTATAAAAATTGCCGAGATACCATCCAAAGTAAACTCGGCAATTAAAAACAGAAAGTAAGAGTTACTCTAACTTAACCTTAGTCAAAGTCAAGTCTTACTTCTTAAACAAATTTAACTTAGGAGTGACTTGTATGGAAATCACGACAGGTAAGAAAAGAACCCCTTTCATTTGCATGATTCATGGCCCTCACGGTGTTGGTAAAACCCATTTCGCCAGCACATTCCCAAAACCGCTCTTTATAGGAACAGAAAATCTCGACGAT
The DNA here is from genome assembly GCA_965218075.1 of Owenweeksia sp. Classification (GTDB taxonomy): domain Bacteria; phylum Bacteroidota; class Bacteroidia; order Flavobacteriales; family Schleiferiaceae; genus JANQHO01. The sequence continues at coordinate 22,677 of CBDCJZ010000001.1, forward strand.
ATTACATGTGCCAGACTTCCTAAAATCCGAAACTGGGAAGATTTTAAGGCACAATTGAATTGGGTGAAAAAAGAAAAATCTACAAAAAATAACTATAAAACAATTGTTATCGACTCGATTGACGGTATCCAATTCTTAAAAGAAAAACAAATCCTGATTAATTCCAATGAACTCACCATGGGCCATGCCTTGGGTGGTTACAATAAGGCCTGGCATCACCTCGCCAGTGAATTCATGGCAATCGTCTTTGATCACTTTGAAAAAATCGTAGATAAAGGGTTAAACCTTGTTCTTGTCTGCCATTCAGTAAAAAAACAAGTTGACGACCTGCTCATGCATGGTACTTATACCCGTTATGAAACCAAACTCCATAGAGATAGTTCCGGCAAAGGCATAGGTACCATGCTAAGCGAATGGATTCCCAATATATTTTATATATCTCAAAATGTTTTTTTTAATCAGAAAAAAGAAAAAGGAACTGTTAAAAATTATGCCGACACAACTAAAGAAAGAACCCTTTACACTTCACCTGTTCCCTCCATTGAAGCCAAGAACAGAATAAATCTACCAGAACAATTAATCATACCGGAAGGGGGAGGGTATAATGAAATTCTCAAACCCTATATTGAAAAGTTTTATGAGGAAGATAAAGACAAAAAACCAACCGAACAAATCACGGCCTTGAAAATAGAATTAAAAAGTCTTGTCAGTCAATACATGTCCGGTCATCCCGACTTGGATAAAATAAAAAAGAGGTTAAATGAAATAACCACATTAAGTGAATTGAAAAAAGCGAGTGATTATATCTGTAAGGAAACCAATATTAACCCGTATCCACTTGGCAAAGGTAATGATTTAGAAAATGGCAAGACCTAACAATAAGGAGAATTGAATGGAATATATATATTACTCTTTTTTCATTATGAATTTTATATTAATTGTTTTATTTTCCATTTGTCTTTTTCATATAAAAACAATCATTAAAAATATTAAAAGTTTAGAGATTGATTATAGATTATTGCTAGTAAAATGCCATGAAATTATTAGAACACAAGATATGGGGCCTTCACCAAAGACATCCGGAATAACAACAGATCGACAATGCAAGGACAGGGATGGAACATGGATAAAAAAGAAGAAGAAAAAATAAGAAAACTTTTAAACAAAAACAAGGAGAAAAAAAATGAATGAAGAAAAACCAAAACCCATGGGGTTACAAAAAGCGAAAATTGTTTCGTCAACATTAAAAATTATCCCACCAAAAAACACACCGTTGGTTGAGATTGGATTTGCTGTAAAAGGATATGAAAAAATCATTCCTTTAAAATTATGGATGTCTCAAACAATTATCAGTAAAGGTTTTAATCAAGGAAAGACACCAACAGAAGTCGCTTTGGATACTTTGGAAGACCTTGATTTTAACGGAGCTAATGTTTCAGACTTGGGATTTATGGAAGTTGGGGATTTATTTGATACCAACAAGGAATTCACCATTAATGTTGTATTCCAAAGAAAAGATGGAGAAGTCCTTGAATACTTAGAAGTTAGTTACCTTATTGCCGGTCATCGCCATCAGGCACTTACCCGTGAACAGGTTCATGCCGGTTTTTCTAATATTGACAGCATGTGGAAAAAAAAGAAGATAAATAACTTTAAAGAAAATGATCCTCCCTTTTAAAGAAATAATGAAATAAGGAAAAGTTTATGGCATGGTCTGATACAACTGCATTCTCGATAACAATTATTTGTATAACGGTTTTTTTAGTTTACGCAATTAAAGATTAACTTTATAAAATGAGGTGAAAATCTAAATGAAAAAAGAATTAAAAGAATTACCGGATAAACCTTCTGAATTAGTCGAACTTGCAATTAAAGACTTAATGCTTTGTCATGAAGACCCTCGTTATGAGATCGAATATGGAGTATGGCATCGTACTTATTCCAACAGTAAACAATGTTATGTTTGTTTTGCCGGAAGCGTGATCGCCCAAACGTTACAGGCCTGTCCATCTAATATAGTTTCGCCATTGAATTTTATTCTTGATTCTTCGCCACTAAGTTATAGACAGATACACAAGTTATATGCATTATCCTCTTTTTCTTTTGGGATTTATCGTGATTTTTTACAATACTTCATAGATTATGAGGCCCATGACACTTCCAAGATTGAATCTTTATTAAATAGACTAGGTAGCATGCGTGAGGAACCGTCCGTACCGGACGGAATTAAACTTGCAAAGAAGGCCATTAAAATATTAAAGGAAAATAACTTGTGAAAAAAACAGGGACTAGTTATGAGTTTAATCTTTGGCCCGTCATCCTTATTCTTTTATTTTTCTTAGGGGCGGACGGGTGCGTAGCAAGAAAAATGGGGGAATGGTCTTATCACATAGAAAAACAACATAGCAAACTTAAACAGGAGATTGGAAGATGAATATCACCTGGATAAAGATAAAATCGCTAAAGATTTAGCAGCGGGAATAGAAATAAAGGGGGTGACAATAGAAAACAATAGGCCTATAAGATTCACAAGAAAAGGAGAGATCGGTGCATGATGAAGATGTTAAAATGAACGCCAACCAAAAACAAAAAGATTATATCGAAACTGTCATAGAAAAAGAAATGGTCGACATTGAAGAAACAGTTAGACTAATATCCGATGAAAAGCATTATATAAAACTTTGCATGAAATGTGCCGTATTAACAGTTTTACATAAGACCTTTGATGAAATAAATCGTAAACAAGAAAAGATTCCTGACAATTAAAATTAAGGAAAATAATGAAAATTACAATTGAGGACATCGATTATTTTATGAAAAGTTATGAAAGGACATCTGTTGCGAGTATGGGTATAGGTGAAGGTTGTTTTGATGATTTATATCCCGAAAACAAAAAGCTTCAGTTTGTTGATCTATTGGATGATTTTAGACTCTTAATAGATGAAAGCGATGAATTTAAAAAGTACCTTCGGGAATATTTGGTTTTGAAATATAAAGTAAAAGGGGGCCGTGGTGATGAAAACCAACGAAGGGAAAACAAATGACATATAAAAAAATCACATGTGAAACAACTAAGAAAAATCTCAATCTTGTTATTAAAGTTTTAGAAAAGACACCTCAGTCCAATTTCGATATGAGGTATTATTTGAAAAATAAAACCGATCACGATATCATTACATTCAAGGATTATCTTAAGCGTGATTTTTGTGGAACTTCAGGTTGTGTTCTCGGAATGTGTGCCTTTTCCAAAATAAAAGAACTACAATTTACAAAAGAATGCTTCCCGTACAGATGCATTGAAATTGCTGATTGGGATGAATACTCCAGAATAAAATTTCCTTTTATCAATGGGCAGGATTGGTCTTTTTTGTTCAGTCCTTATTGGTGCGGCCATGATAACTCTCCTTACGGTGCAGTTCAAAGAGTAAAGCTATGTTTAGAAAAAGGTATCCCGCAGGATTGGGATTGGCATGATTATGCTTACGGATGGTGTTCGTGAAAGTTGTGATTGTTTCCGACACCCATTTATTGCTTCAGGAAGAAATTCCTGTTCCCGATGGTGATATTCTTATCCATTGTGGTGATTGTTTGAACAGTGGGGATTTTAAAGAACTTCCCGGATTTTTAAATTGGTTCTTTGGCCTGAACTTCCCGCACAAAATATTAGTTCCTGGAAATCATGATTTCTGTTTTGATAATGAATACAACAACCTTTCCCTGAAAGAAGTGACTAAATTTAATGGAGCAGGGCAACAAGTCCATTTATTAATAGATCAATCGATTGAAATTGAAGGAGTTAAATTTCACGGTAGTCCCTGGCAGGGATCACTTCCCTTCTGGGCATGTTACAGAGGTGAAAAATTTAGAAAATTGGCCTGGGCATCCATTCCTAACAATCTTGATTTCTTGATCACGCATGTTCCACCGTTTGGTATATTAGATCAGGCGTATCTTTATATACCAGGTGGTTATCCAGATAGGAGTAAAAAAATAAGTACAGGAAACAAGCTCTTGAGGGAATTTGTGTTAGAGAAAAGACCCAAGTATCATGCATTCGGACATATACATGAAGCTGCTGGCGTTCATAAAGAAAATGGAACGACATTTATAAATGCAGCAAATTTAAATAGGGATTATAAATACCAGAATGCTCCTGTTTGTGTGGAGGTTGAAACCAAAAAATGAGCAAGCAATATAAAGATTATTTAAATGATACAGAAATTTCCCTTGAGTATTTTCGGGATTTTGATTTTTTCATAAAGACCGTTTTTGAAAAGGCATCGAAGGATCACAATGTTTCAAATCCGGATCATGTGTTTGGGTTGCTTTATACAAGCATTGTTTTAAGATTAATGGATAACCTGGGTAAACATCCATCAATAATCAATAATGACATAAAGAAACATCAATTATTAAAAGAATGTAAAAGAATGTTACTAAAGGGAGCAGATGGTAAATAACAGAGGTAGTAGATGAAATGGTTAAAAGTTTTAAATCCACTTGCAAATAGGCCCCGTGCATTCATAAAGCATTTCCGTGGAAGTCGTAGTGTTTTCAATTCAATTAAATACATAGTGACCAATCGTTTCAGAGATGAAGAACTAAATACTGTATCAATGTCTTATTTTCCGGATAATCTTATCTCACAAAGATGGATATTAAATAAAGGAAAGATAAGATGAATTATAAAACTCAACAAAGAAACGGAACAGACGGAATATAAACGTATTTCGGCTCATGTTTAATAATATATTGAACATGTTTTATACCTGAAACAAATCCCCCGAACAAACCACTTTTTGAAATTGCCGTCTTTAAAAAAGCATATTGATTTTTTAATGTTTTATTCGCTTTTTTCTCAATGTTTTTTTCCAAAGTAAAACATTTATCCCAATTGGATATCCTCTTTAAAATATCAGGAGATTTTACTTCAAAGAAATAGGCCCTTCCATCTTTCGCATGGAAAATATCCGAAATACCATTTACATAATATTCGTTTTTAAAAGGAATCATTATTGTTTTACCATCTTTAACAAGAGGTTTCCCGCCCATTTCAAGTTTTATTGTTATGCCTTTTCTCAAGAATAGATAATCGAGTATGGCCTTCTGGCAATCGGCCTCAGTTGTTTTGATCGTAACACCCGTTAGGTTAATCGCATTCATGCTGGATTCTTTTATCAATCAAATCATGGGCCGTCATAAAAGGTATTTCACTCCCGTCGTTATCGAATCCCCATAAAGTTCGTGAACCTTCTCCGTGAATATGATGAGTTAAATTAAGGTAAACCCCTTGACTTAAATATTGGTTCCAATTAATCATGAAAAACCAGTCGTAAATATCCCATGAGTCATCTTTATAGGCCGTCCACACCTGACAAGAATCCCATCCGCCCAAATATTCATAATAAAAATCAATTGCAGCACAATGACGATGCATGGAGTTCGTACTTTGCGGACGGCAATTTGAAGTTATTACCATTTTCCTGACACCTCTCTTCTCGTCCTTTGCCCTTTTTGTTTCCATCGTGCAAGCAAGGATTACAGGAAGAATGTCCATCTTGGCGTAATCGACTTCAATCGAATCCTCATGAATACAATGGGCCAATGTCATTTCATTGGCCTCTTCTACGGTAAGACGAGCTTCAACAAGTGGAAAGGTCTCTTTGCCACAAGCTATTAAAAAAACAATAAATATAAAATTTCTCATAAAATACTCATTGAGATGGATTAGAACCGTAAATAGGGAAATCATCAACATCAATCTTTACGATATTATCTTGTTGATATCCATCAATCAATGTTACATGCCAAGAACGACCTTCATCCCAAGAATATATTGATTTTAACTGACTAAGCAAATAACACTCTTGACCAGTATGTATTTCCCCGCTCTCTTCATCTTTCGTACTAAAAGTTAATTTTAAATATTTCATCGTCGACATTTATTAATCCCAAGAGGCCATATCTATGAAAGGTATCTGAATTTCATTCGCTGTCTGGACATTCCATACATTCAAATACCATTGATCGTTTTTAAAATATATTCCTTCAGGGATAATATGCAGAGAATTCAAGCGTGACTTGAGCATGATGTGAACGGACTTTTTTTCAATTGATTCCTTGTCTCTCATTTTTTATATGCCTTAAAATAACCTTTATGTTTTTTTAAAGGGGTAAATTCAACCCCTTCCACGATAAGTATTCGTCCTTCCAATTCCTCATCGCCCCATACTTTTAATTTTTTCCATGATGGTTGATAAACCATCAATGGGCGATTGGGCGGAGACCGGTGAAATAAAGTTATTTCGGCCTCTTCCCCTTTTAAATTTGATCCTTGATGATATTTTTTACCTTCCAACCAGTCCACTGTTATTTCGATAGGGTCGTTATCGCTGTTATCAATTTCAGGGTGTTTATCTTTAACCGGTTGCGCCCACTGTTCCATGGCCCAATCTTTTTTGTTTTTGTTTTCGGGAGCGGATGCGGTAGGTAAAAGGAGTGGACTGAGTCCCATTTCCGCCATGACCGAACGGCCAAAGCTTTCAATGGATTCGTTTAAGTATACTGCAAGTCCTTCGTTGTATTCCCTCTTTGATAATCTCCTTCGTAAATTATTCATCTCCCGTTGGTGTTTCACCCAAAAGTCGACATAATATTTTCTTGATCTTGCCGGTTTGTTATAAATATTTTCCCATGAAATTCCACCAGGCCCTCCCTTTCCTGACTTTTTGACTTCATTGTAGTTGATTTCATCGTTGGAAAGGTTTTCGATGCGGTCTAATTCTTCTTCAAGTTCGTTTATTTCCTGATTGCGATCATTGAAGGTATCGATTATTTCTTGTATCAATTTCTTTGTTTGTTTCCTGGCCTCTATTTCCCATTCTTTTTTTAATTGCTCTTCTTTAAGTTTCGCTTCAAACGCTTGCCGTTCGTCAAGCATATCTCTTCGTTCCTGTCGCTCTCTTGCAATTTTATCCTCGACCATGATCTTATTGTGAACTTTTTTAATAACCCTCAAGTATTCATTCTTTTGAAATGGATCTTTGCATTGAATGAACCGGTCAACGTTATATTGATATTGAGGTAACAACTCATGGGCAATATAAGACGACCCCGGTTTATAATCTTCTGGCAATGTTGGATATTTATCCATGGCAGATTTCTCCCTTAAGGTAAATTGCTTTTAAGTTTAGCATCAACCCTAATAATGGATTTGTCCATATCGTGAATGCTTTTTTTGATAAGGTTAAGATCATCCCTTCTCTCTTTAATAGATGCTCGAATTACAGATAAGACAACAGTAAGAAGCACTGTATTAATCGAAAGGATTATTTCAGTGAGAACTAAAGGCGTACTCCAAACTACCGGTAATTTTGCTAATGCTTCAAAGCATAAAAAAGAACCCAGCATCCAAAAACAAGTGAGCTTGCCGAAGCGAATAAGAGGCCCCATAAAAAATCCATTATTGATTATCCTCGCATATCTCAATTATGCCTGACATGGTTTTAAGTTCATAGCAATACTTTTTTTCAGGTGATTTCATTCTCTTTGCTTTAATATAATGCGTGTCCTTTTCAAAAGAATCCTTGAGAACATGTTCTCCTCGAATAGTGTGATATGTACGATCAACCGTTGCACCCAAATCATAAAGGGAACATGATGATGTTAGTAATAGCGTTGTCATTAATATAAGAACGACAATAACAACATGCCATATCCTTATATCTTCGTCACCATTTGACCACGGTGACTTGCCTTTAGCTAATTTCTTTATTTGATTTTTATCTTTTCCCACTTCTTTTCTTCTCGTTTTTTTTACACCTACGGTTTTCTTTTATCTCTGGTGCAATTTCTTTTATTTCATTGACCCACCGAACCTTAAAGGCCCTTAACCATGCACGTATTTTTTTCCTCACCGTATCACCATTTTAATTCATCACCCAAACCTTTTAATAATTTGTCTATGATTTTCTTTTTTTGTTTTGCCTTTTTTATGTCTGTATCTATCGTATCCAAAGCTTTATCCAATTTATCAGATCGGGGGTATTGATTTTGATAATCTTCCTCCATTTTCTCAAATTCTATTTGTCTTTCCCTGGATGTTTTCCCATGAGTCTGTTTATTGTAAGAATTTAAATCTTCCTCTAAAAGGTTACGCTCCCTTTGTCGGGATTGTTTACCCTTATCAGCATCTTCGATGCGTTTGTTTGCCTCGATTTTTTGTTCTTGAATTTTTTTCTCATAAGTATCAACATCTTTTTTGAGTTGACAATTGGTTACTGTTGTTATGAGAATAAAACCAAATACCAGAACCAATAAACAAAATAAAAGCTTATCGTTTAATTTCATCCACCTACCCTAAATGTTGCTGCGTGGGCCTCAATCATACATCGACGCAGTTCAGGAATGTCTTCATCCGTGATTAAGTAACCTTTTGTCGGGAAAGGGTTAATCCCTTCTTCATTTTCGACTATTTCCCATTCCGGCAACCGAATAGTGACTGCCTCCCCTAAATGAACCGCTTGACCATTTTCTGCGATAATAATTGGACTAAAATCGGACATGAATGAAGTTAGATCATGTCCTTCCCCCTCAAGGTATTTATAAACTTTGATTAATTCCTCGATTACTTCCTTCTCTATAACTATAGGATATAACTTAAAAAAACAATGACTGATAACATCTGGCGTAATCTTTGGGGTGGACGCACATCCCGACAAAAACCACAACCCTATAAACATTATCAATCTTTTCATCATTTTAGCCTTATCCTGTGTGATTCAAAAATAATAATACCCTGATCGTCAAGATGGGTAAAAAAATCCCAAGTTGGATTAATCGCAAAGAACCCGCAAGCTGAAGTATATTTCACGTCACCACTATTGAGCAAAGTTGCAACAAACGTATTGCCGTTTTCTTTTAAGTATTCAATGGTTTTAAGCTCAAGTTCTTTAAAGATTTCTTTTTTATTAATTGTTTCGCTTTCCATATATATTCCTTAAGGGTGTGTTGAACTTAATTTTTGAACTGAAAGTTCTGCCGAGTCCTTAATAATTTGCATCCTTGTCCCTTCAACTTCCACCGTAAAATTAGCATCGTCTTCCATCCAATCGATAACCTTTCGTGTTTCCTTTGGGCAGCGGCCATAGAATCTATCCATGCGGGGATAGCGATAATCTTTCCCGAATAAAAACGCAAGAAATTCGTGTCGGGAATTGAAATTTATATGATTATCCCCTTTGTGATTCCTCCATAGCATCCAACCCAACTTGTAGTGACGTTCCGCCCAGTTTTCAAAATTAAGCCTTAAATCAAAATCCAATACTCCGCATATCTTAAATGGCGTGTAAATCGTAGAGCTATTATCAACTGAACTTACCCTTACCTTGCCATTGGCAGGGATATCCAAGAATGTTGTCATCTCTTCTGTTATCGACTCTTCAACTTCTTTTTGATTATTTATTTGTATTGTCGTTCCAAAAGAGAGGGATATTTCCGTAGACACCTTTCCTTCAGCAACACCAGGAACCCCTCCTGACGCTTCCACCGAGGTCTTTATTCCAAAATCCGCCCTATACTCCTGATTAAGTTCTATGATTACTTTTTTTGAGCGGGTGATTGAACGTTTTATTTCTTGCCGGAATTCTTTATCCAGTCCGTTAGTGTAAACTTTTGAAAAAGACGGTTGAACATCTCCCATTTCGGCATCAATGCCTTCAGTGGAGTTGCCATATTCTACTCTCGACTTTGTGGGATCATATCGCAGGTTGGAAAAACGCAGCTCATTGCGTCGCTTATAGTCATCAGCGTTATTTAAACGGTAGTAGTATTTCCCATCTTCTATTTTCCGGACGGGAAATTTCCCGCTCATTACCCTCCTCGCCCCCAATTGATCGAAAAGAGGGTAAGACTTTTTCGCCATTCCATTCGTAATTTGCAATTGAAGATATTTTTCGGTTACATATTTTTCATTCATATTGCACCCACAAACTTTAATATGACAAAACTAACGATACCTCCCATTGTACTCACTCCTATTAGTAAACAGAATACGCACCAATTATCTTTGTCGGTAACTGTTTCCCATAACCTTGCCGCTATATCTTTGCACTTAGAACACATTTTCTTCACTATGCTTTTAAGTCTGGATAACATTATGAGTACACATACAAACTCAAAGAATTTCTTAAACCACATTGATACCTCTTTTTTTTATTTTATCTATCTCTTTTTGTGATTGTATATATCTTATAAGTGTCTTTTTGCTGTTTTTATGATTTCTTTTTGTACAACATAAATACCGTGTAAAATTTCGGCCTTTTCTTCAAGGGAGAATCTATTATCAGACAAGGCCTCTTCGGCCACATTTACTTGCTTACAAAGATGTTTTATTTGTTTCTTGTCTTTTTTGACTATCAAAAAAATAACGCCTCGCTTTAACAAATCTCTTATTTCATTTTATTATAATTTTTACTGGCAGGGAAGGCAGGATTCGAACCTGCAATGAACAGGCCCAAAACCTGCTGACTTGCCAATTTGTCCACTTCCCTTCATGCCAATCTTTTAAAGGATGCATAGAGATTATACAACCCATCAAATGGAACAGTTATGACTTCCTGAGTTGAATTGGTCGAAGCGTTTGGTCTCCACAAAATATAATAACGATCTGAAGGCAGAAATCTCCACGATGTAAATCTTATTTTTGTTATTTGTGATCTTACATAACCAGATGTATTATTGTCTGCAATTTGGCCATTACTTCTCCCACCAAAAGAATCGGCATTGGTGGTCATTCCATCAATAAAAAAATCCCTCCCTTCGGGATTGACCTTCATCAAATAAGCAGACACATTGAGAGTATTGTTTAGCGCATGTATTCCCATCATGATTTCCCAAATGCCATTGAGAGAAAAAACCGTATTATTGATAAGCTCTGAGTCATCTTCTCCCGTATGAATATCAGCACCGCTCCGATCTCCACTTCTGAACAATAATTCGTGAGGTCTTGTATCGCCGAAGATAGAGGAGAGAATAATATTTCCAAAAACAAATTTTCTCCACGAGTATCTAGTTCTTCTCTCATCCGTACTTCCGTACAAGTCAGAACTGGATATTCCTGTTACCGGATAAGATGGGATCAATGAATTGATATTGTCATGAGAATAGCTTATGACGATTTCAGGTTGATCCAGATTGTAAATACTGACCAGATTTCTATCTATTTTATTTGGACTTTGCTCTAGCGTCGCTTCTACATTATGTCCTATAACAATATCGATAATTGCATCGGTAATTGCAGACACTGAAAATTGCCCACTCTCTTCGACCTCTTCCATGAATGAACTTTTATTAATAGAAATAAAAGTTCCGTTATTTGCAATTAAATAAATTCTGGAAGCGGAAATGGCATGGGATGTAAGCACCAAGGAAGATGTCAAAGAATTTCCCTGGCCAATAGCTATCACGTCATCATCTGAATCCCTGAGTTGACCGTTTGTTAAAGGTGAAAAAGGATTGTAAAGAATATTTTCTCCCGCCAACCTTGCCAGTCTCGCCAGGAATAATTCATTTTCAATGGAATCTATTCGCCATCTGTAAGCTTCGTTGGCGACTTGATCTTCAAGCACAATTTGATCAAAGTCACTTCTGATAATTGTCTCTTCTATTTCGTTGGCGTTGGCAATCATAAGAACAAATTGATCGCCCTCCCCTAGACTATTCAACAAGCTTGTCATCGACGAAGGCATACGAAGAAAAACAAAATTACTCCCCACGCTTGAAACGGTTATGGAATTAATTAAAAGAAATGAAAACCCTTGTTCAGTTTGCAGGTAAAGGGCCTTTCCTCGCCATTCGTCTGCTACAAGATCGGAGAATGCCGTACCTCCTGATTTATTTATTCTTATTCGATTGAAAATATTTGAATATTGAATGAAACGGATTGTTGCCCCGTCAATGAATGTTCCAACCGAAACGCTCCCATCTCCATCTTCAATATTAACGATTTCAATAAAGTTTCCAATCGTTTCCCTTTCGCCCATGGTGAACAGAAGGTTTACATCTATATCGCCTGATTGTCCTGCTATGATACTTAGGGAAGTTAAGGATAAAGGGGCGTTCATAACAATCCCTGATTTTTCCCCCGTTGCCATATTAAAAACCCTAATGTAGTAAGAAAAAATTGAATTCAATTCTTTTCGAATAATTCCATAAAAAAAACCACCAACAATTGCACCGGAAACAATTGATTCTCCGGTTGCCAAACCCTGAATCTGGGTATTGTTTAAATAATAATTTCCAGAGGAATCTGTATTCAATATGAATACACGATCATTAACACACAACATCAATGCAATTCCGATGCGACCGCTTTGACTTATATAAAATTGAATATCCCTTTCTGCTTTTTTAAGAAATTCAGTAGAAGATCCATACTGCTCAATGGATTCTCCTTGGGGGATATAGGTTTTTACCAATGCGTTATTTCTAACTGTCAATAGCCTATCGCTGGGTTTTATTTTTAATCCCTCGTCAGCATTGTTGATTAAATCAAGTGGATAGTTGTCTGCTACTCCTAGCGGACTGTCTGTAGACCCATCACCTTCGAGAGTCGTATCGCTTGCAATTGATGTTATGCCATTGCCACTACCAGTGCCATCTTCTCCAGGAGGCCCTTGCTCCCCTTGAATTCCTTGCTCCCCTTGAATTCCTTGCTCTCCTTGAATACCCTGTTCTCCTTGCAGTCCCATTGCCCCATTCGTTCCATCTGTACCAGCAGTACCCGCAGGGCCTTGTATGCCTTGAATACCCTGCGCACCATCTGTGCCATCAATGCCGTCTGTACCATCGTTGCCATCCATCCCCGCAGGGCCTCTTTCGCCTTGCAGTCCCATAACTCCATCTATACCATCAGTTCCATCCATTCCATTTGTACCTGCAGGGCCTTGTTCACCTTGAGGGCCTTGTATCCCTTGCAATCCCATTTCTCCATCAGTTCCATCTTCTCCTTCCGTACCCGCAGGGCCTTGAATTCCTTGTTCGCCTTGTAGTCCCATAGATCCATCTGCTCCGGCAAACCCTTGGATTCCTTGAGGGCCTTGCATGCCATCAGTGCCGTTCGTTCCATCTTCGCCATCAGCACCTGCAGGGCCTTGTTCTCCCTGTATTCCCTGCAACCCTTGCTCACCTTGTATACCATCAGTTCCATCAGATCCATCCATTCCTGCCTGTCCTTGTTCTCCTTGCAATCCCATTGCCCCATCAATTCCATCTGTTCCATCCGTACCCGCAGGGCCAGTAGGCCCTTGAAGACCTGCAGTAAAATCAGCAGAAATCTTTTCTGCTGTCACTGCTCCGTTTTGAATTTTTTCTGTTGAAATGGAATTGTCTGCTAATTTTTCATTGGTGATACTGCCATCAGCAACCACGCTGGGAGTTTCTTCTGTATCGAATGGAATAATATCGTCGCTATTTATAAATTTGTCGATATTGTCGGCCACACTTAAACCTCGGGATCGGTCTGCCAAAGATTAAAAGTCACTTCTGAAAATAAAAATGAAGAAAAACCGGCCGAAGACAAATAAATATAATATTCCTGACCGTTGATCGTCAAAGTATCTTCCCTTAAGAACAGAGAATTTAAAAGACCAAATGCGGTTCTCGAACTATCGATCATGAACAACAATCCGTTTACTTGAGGAACAGCAACAATCAACCGTGCATCTTCTGTATTGACAGGGTAAGGAATAGTATAAGAATTACTGACCTGAACATCACCAGTAGTATTGACGATATCATTAACGGTAATGCCATCAAACAATTCCATTAAAACCTGCCCTTGCATGAAAGGAAATTTTCCCAAATAAACAGGAAAGCTTGGGTTACCCTGAATCAAATCGTAATTAACCAGTTTTGTCCTGATTCTTAAATCGACATCATCGACGGATAGACCTATTACGGGAAATTCTGTCCAAACATAAGTTGCCGGATCACTGCCGACAACCTGATGAGATGCCCAAAGCCGCCGTTCGGCATAATTAAACCAGAGTCCTCCGGCAAATTGTGCCGAATCAGGGGGGATGGTTTCACTTAAAAAAAATCCAGTCCTGACTTGAACCGTTGACATACTCTATCCTTAACAATGCAACTCGGCAATTCCCTTGATTCCATTATAATCAATCGCCATTAGCTTGTGAATTCCACGATCCAAAACTCCCATAAGAGGCCTTCGCTTTACCGTAAGTGCCGCTTTCAAGTTTTCTATCGCCACCTTGACTTCATTTATCGCCAGCACATCATTGTCTGAATCCAAGCTGTTCAACGCTGTGTTGGTTGTAGCAATATTGGTACGAATGGTTTCCAATAATGTTTTTATCGTACTCAATATATTGACATCAGCGTCAACCCTCAACTCGTTTAGTGATGCCAGAATATCCAAAAATACCTGATTATCGACATTAACGGTTATATCGTCACCACTGAGAGTTATCCCTGAGGTTGTAACCTTGAGAAGATTATCAACCCTGTCGAGAACTTTATTTAAGATTTGATCCGAATTTAAAAATGCTGGAGGCATATATAATTTTAATTAGTTGGTGTGACAATAACTTTATTCACGGGGGGACTGATTATTCTTCCATCACCTATATGAGTCCGTGGATGGGGACTGATTATTCTTCCATCACCTATATGAGTCCGTGGATAAAGAATTTTTGCCCATTTATTTCTCTTGCCCAGAATAATAAATATTTCCTTAATAAAAAGTCCATTCATTAATACCTCCCTTAGTGTTGTCTTTTTTTTATCTCTTAAGTCTCTTGCCACTTCCAATATGTCCTGGTGAATAGGCAATCCCTTGAAATTTCTAGTGGTTTCCTGTTTTGAGAATATGCATTTCATTTTAATAGATTGTCAATCAATGCCTGTCTTAATTGATTCCCTCCATATCCGATTTGAATATTACCTGCATTGAACGAGGCCCTTACACGGAATGAGTTGACCGTAACCTCGCTTATCACGCCTGAAGATGAAGTACCTCCTGTATCAACTGTTTGAAGATTTATTATTGGAATATCTGTAAAGACTCCATCTTTGAGATTGTGATTAACATACACACCCGAAACAGCAAAGGTCTCAATCAATCCTATGCCGGAATCATCCCGACCAACCCTGGCAGGCGATGTAAGATAACTATAATAAAACACTGTTTCCTGTTTTCCATTGGGGTTAAATTTTTGCCAAGGGAAAAAATTCCTTTCTTCGGCAAAATCAGAATCCACATTATTATAAACCACCGCCAAACATTTAAAAGAATCCCATGGCAACATCCAACCTTCGCCTTCTCTATATGTTGGCAATACTCCAATTATTTCGGGATGTCCTTTTTCAGTCAGATATAATCCGTAATAAGTGTTTGCCGCCTCACTGGGAAGATTGTAAGAATTGAAATAATCCCTTGCCATATCCCATTCAACATCAATCAATTTAATGGTGTTTCCGTCTACACTGACAGTCGCTTCCTCTTCCAAATAAAAGACTTCTTCATCCTGTCTTCTCAACCTTGCCGTATTTTGATTCGATCTTGTTTTTTGAAAGTCGGTGCATCTATAAACAACCGCACCATTAGAGTCGGTTCCAACCGTCGCAACCAATAATCGTTCGGTTAGTACAAACTGGGAACCATCATATCGCAATACCCTATTGTCACGAGTCCGTATCCAGTACTGTCCTGTTGCGGGACTGGTTGGGGCAATGTCTGAAAAAACCGGAGATGTATAAGAAACATCCGGAGAATTCGGTGTGTCCCGATCGATGAATACCCAACCCGTTCTTATTATTTCAATCAGTCCGTCATCTGACAGACCTGCCTCGGGGTGGGGATCGCCATTAACGCCGAATCCGTGCCGGCGTTTGATTCTCTCCAATCTTGTGCTGCTCCTGATGAAGGCGGAAAAATATTCACTACCGTTTTTGAACCAGGAATACTCGCCAACCCTGTTGCTTATCTGGGAACCGGCGGCATCAATAGTTAAAAATCCATGTTTCCGGTCACCGTAAACATAACCCGCTTCGCCTGCCGTTTTGTTATTTACGATTCCGGCATCATTAATATTTGCAGTATGGGAAGAACCATATCCCGACTGCAAGGCAACTGAAACATCGCTGTCAATGGTAGTGGTTTCACCATTGATCGACATTATCAGGTTGATTGCCTGCCCAAGAATTTTGATGGTTAAGTTGTCGTTCTCGATTTCAATGAAATCAGGATAGGCGGACAAAGGTCTTGTTTTTCCTGTGATAATCCTATTAAGCGGTGCGGTGAACCGGCCAACATCAACCGCCTGGCCTTCAATGATTAAAGACCCGCAACGAATAGAACCGAACGGAATGGTTTCAGTCCCTATGGCCTGGCCGGCAGCGGGGATGTCATTTAACCGGCCAACGATAACGCCATTCAAGGCATCTTTGAATTGACGAATATGCTCTGCTGTTATGTCGTCGCCGGTTTGGGTATCCTCGTCGGTTATGAAAGTTCCAATGCCCATAAAAATTATTCTCTCAAATCTTTAAGCAAATGTCGATGAACCAAACTTCCCGATTCCAAATCTGCCCGTCTTGGACGCATAAGCAACTTCAGTATCTTGAAATGTTGCCTCTCCAAATCTTCCCGTACCGAAAATGGAACGCCGCTTATGAAGAGTGGAGTCTCCCACCTTGAATCCATATTCTCTTAATTTTAATTCGGTTGTAAAGTTGGAGGGATTGTCTTTTTTGCCGTAAATAATCCAGTTCACATTGCTATTGATATAAAACGCTCCAACATTTCCCGCAAATTTGGCAAATCCAAACATGTCAATTCCAAATTTTCCTGAATTTTCATTAATACCAACTCTTTTTCTTGGGTAATGAACAGAGAGAAGATCGGATATTTCCAAATCATAGGCATCTTTGAGGGGAACCATAATGGTCATTTCCTGTTTCGGAACCCTGTATTTGCGAATTAAATTGGTTGCCACTATGGCCTGCCTGTCAGGCCTTGTAATAAAGTCAAAACTTATAGACTTGCTCCTTAATGAATATGTATTTATGAAATCCTGATCACCATAATATTCACCATTGATTTCAACCTGATTGATTGTTCGCTGCAATCCGTTATTGTAATTCTTAACTGAAAGTATTCCTGGTGATCTTCCCAGTTTGTCATAAGGGCCATAAAATCTTCGCTTCCTCTCCCTGAATTTGGTTCTACTCAAAACACGAACAAAGTTATTAAAATCAACAAATAAAAAAGAATTGCCAGCGACAAGAATTTCACCTATCGACTCCTGAATGGATTTTCCGGAAAAACTTTCCTCATTATCAATGATTCCATTATAATCCATTTCAATGAATCTCTCCCTGATCTTTACCGACAGGTTGATAGGAGGCCTGTCAAGCAAGGCAATGATTGCATCCTTGAAAGATAAATTTCCGGATAAAATCCCCGCAGGGACATTGTGCCTGCGCAATACACTATCAGGCGATAAAACAGTTATCTCAATAGTTTCATTCAAGATGTTTTCTTTTGTGGCATCTTCTGAAATCTCTCCAATAAAAACAGGTTTTTCTTCGCCTTGATCTCTTAAAAAAATGGTGACTTTTGACCCGTCTCTTCCATTGGGAAATTTTCCTGTAGAGTCATTCTGATTGAATATACCAGACCGGTTTAACAGTTTTATTCGAGTGTAAGAATAAGAGAACAATCCCACAACAAAATCGGAATTGTCCACTGTGTTGGATATACTGGAAATTGCCGAATTTCCAGCAAGATAATCAGTTCCTTCAAATTCATCAAGGAATTCATTGGAATTTAATCCTACCGGAGTAATCTTTATTCCTATAATCATATGGATTCAACCAATTTTAATGACGAGGATATCAAGCTTTGATAAGAACCTTTTTTGTAAGTTGATCTGAAATCACCTTTGGTTTGAACCGTATAGGTATCCTGCAGTCGATATCCCTCAACCGGAAAACGAAATTGGCCTTCATCCCCTCCTGATGGCCATATAAGAAATTTATCTTCCATCCCATGAAGGGTTTGTGCCAAGGCGATATCTTTCGTCTTGGTATAATTGTTGAATTTTAAAGTTATTCCCTTTAGAGTTCTTTTTTGCTTGGTGATCAACTCGCCGCCACCCTTGGACTTTACATCTCTTGAATTATTGGAAAAAGACATATTGCTTATTTGGGGATATCCCTCAAATGTTCCCAATTCTGTACAAAAAACCACCCGCCCGATTCTTTTATTCATCATTGCAGGAAATGTTGCACCGGCAGTTAATGTTAATTGTGAAATCGATTTGTCTGAAAATGCAAAATAGGATGTATTTATTTCATTGCCGGTTATATCGATTGATGTCAATGGATTATTGTCAATATCAGTTATATTGGAGAAAATCCCACTGATCGAAAATTCCGCCAGATTATGATTCAATAAAATAATCCTGTTTATTGAAATGGCGGGAAAGATCATTTCAATAGTGACATTGGTATCGTTCCTAATGCTGGATACCCATTCAGAATCTT
>CBDCJZ010000002.1:0-47960 GCA_965218075.1 Owenweeksia sp.
GACGACATCAACGCCACTGTCCTTTCCCCCTGGAGGGGGAAGATCATCACCTTTAATATTTACATCTCCACCAGGTCCTGTACTGGGTAGAATCACTTTTGAATCAACCATAATTAGTCTCCTTTTTGTTTATTTTATCTCGACTTTTGTGTTTACCTTTGTGTCCATTATTTCTTCATAATTCTTTTTATAATTTTTTTTTATATCATGATAAACCTGGTCCATCATATCATAAGTTTTCATTGGTGGGGCTTGTGTGTAGGATGGATCCGGCCCCGTTGTGATCTTAAATTCTTTTCTAAGAGATTCAGCTTTATCTCTTTCATATTTATCTCCCGGCATTTTAGAATCCCCCTTCTGATTCCTGGTTAATCTGTTGAGCCTGTGCTTGTTCTTTATCTGCTGTAGCCATATCTTTTTCTGTTTTACCCTGTGCTTGCATTTTCTGAATATCCATTCTTTCTTTCTGCTTTTGCATATACTCCAGGTCAGTTTTAACGACGGTCGGTGCTATATTAAGAGCAAACGCTATTTTCTGAATTATTTCCTGATAATGAACAGCATCTTCTGTTGGGAACCGTGCCTGCAACAGGGGCGAAAGCATTTCAAGAAATCGCTGGTATGATTCAACTTCGAGTTCAGACATAGAGCGGGAGAGAAGGGTTTTAAATTCAGGATAAACTTTGTATTCATTGGGTAGTGCTGGGCTAAAGTCTTCATTATCTTCTTCTGCCAATCTTTGAACGACATACTCTATTAGTGGGGTAAAAAGGTCAGGTTCGAGTCTTTCGTTCACTGGGGACATGAGCACTATTTTTTCAGCTTTTCTTTCTACTATTTCCTGGGCTGATTTTCTTGTTGTATCCCCATCTATAAATTGGGTAAACAGATCTCCCCCGTAATGTTTTTTAACAGCATCCAATTGTAGGTTTCTTTCCGGGGAGACTTCAGCCACTTGGAAATTTATATCAATGGCCCGTTTCACGGCCTCATTTTTTGCTGCTGAGTATCTATTATATGTGAACGATCCCGGAAGGAGTCCTGAATTAACAATATCTTTTTCCATATCAGCATTAACGATCATGGCCGGCATTACTTTTTGTTTTATGGCATAGGCTATATCTTCACTCATCCCTGATGAGCGTGTTATGGAGTTAACAGCGTCGAGTCCTGGGCACTGGGTACTGTAGGCTATTTTTGAGTCAGACACCGACCATCGGGGAACCAGGAACGGAAAATAGGTGAGTCTTTCAACTTTCAGTTCAGGAACTTCGCTGCTTTGAATGAATTTACAGAATATCGTATTCCCTGTACCGCTAACATCGAACAGTTGTTCATGATCTTTAAATGCGATCAGGAACAGCATGGTCATTTCCAACGGATTTCTACATTCTTTTTCCACGCCCATAGAGAGGTATGCCTTCCATTTCGGCATCACTTTAACCCCGGCACAAACATCGACCATCTTTGCCGCCGTCTGACGTATCCAGAAAGTCCCTATTGGAAACTCATGCAATTCAAACAGTCTTTTTGAACCGTCTTTAATCGGTTTAATCATCTGGCACGCTGTGCCATAATCCCCGATATTCTTATAAATACAAGGGGTTTCGGCATAAAAATTAGATAATCTCAAGGTTGTGCTAACCGCTTCGGTCAGTTTAAAGAGAGTATCTTCATGTAGAACATCCTGATTATCGAGTTTAGTGAATTGGCTTGTCATTTGGAGCCATTTAATTCCTCGGTTAGTGATATATGCCTGTAGGCCAGAGGCGAGTCTTTTAGAGTAGAGGTTCCCGGCATTTTCTCTTAGGTTGTTTTTCCTGATCAGGCCGTTGGAATAATTAACCGGTACGGTTTCGGTGGGTCTGACAATACACAGTGTGGACACTTCGTTTATGAGTTTATCGACCTGCTGCCAGAGGCGATGAAACGGTTCCCGTTCATTATCCATTTCAGTAAGTAATGGCATCAGGTAGTTTTTAGTCAGTAATTCCACGGTGAGGTTCTTAGTATTTTCCCATATGAGTAGGCCCGTTGACTTGCGGCCCCGTCCCTTTGTTTATAGTTTTCGAGTTGTTGTAGATTTTCTTTTCTGTTTTGCTTTTCACGATACAGTCTGGCATCAGCTATTTTTTTTTGAGCTTCAAGTTCTCGCTTCTGTTGTTGATACTGGAGGAGTCCCAGTCCGAGGTTTACTCCTCCGGCTATCACGGTAGACCATGCCATAGTTCTATTATGAGTATCCTTATTATTTATGTCAATTAAGTAATTGACTTATATTTTTCCCATAGATCAGTTTATGAGGATCAGATTTCGAGCCGAACACTCTTTTTATTTCAGCGTCTTGTTCTGAGAGGCAATGATTTATATTAACTGGGTCAGTTCTAAACAGATGAGTCAGGAACAGGGCATCAGCTTTATTAGGCGAGCGTTTCAGTATTTTTTTTATTATTTTTTTATAAACAATCTGGAGTCTGTTATGAGTTTCGGACAGCAGTTTGGTATGCACGAGCAGTTCATCAACCAGTTCAGGATCATCAGGTATAGAGACTTCATCATCCATCCATCGGGCGGTATTCCACACCATTTCAGCTCTGACGTTAAGGAATTGTTCAGGGTCAGACCCCGCCTCATTAAATTTTACAGGTATGGATTGTAATCCAAGCTCAGAGAGCAGCAGTCTTAGGTCAGAGCCATATCCTCCGGTGGCATCAATATTCATTATTTGCACTCCATATTCAGCATGAGCATGAGCCACTTGTTTTACTTGTTCATGAAGGTTCCCGTTAATTTCTTTTATAATCAGCACTTGTCGGCCTTTTCTAACCGCTGCCATGGTAGGATCCATTCCTCCTCCACCGACATCAATTCCCAATATAACAGGGGCATCGAGTTGTGATTCAATTTCTCTCTTTGCTGCGGCTTCTACCAGGGAGGTGTTAAACAGGGCATCAGTTCCCAGGTTCGGATATTTCGCCAGCACGGTTGTTCGCACATGGTCTGAGTTCCGACCTTTTTGTCTTATCAGTCTTCTATTAAATTCTTTATCAACCCGGGTCGAGCATCTCGGATCATCGGGGTCCCCTGTTATTTCCGTTATATTCCACATATCCTCTCTTTTTTCACAATGATACAGCATACTCGAAACACGTCTAGGATTCCCAGCCTGGAGCACGATCAGGTATTTCAGGTTCTTGGTACTCATCACCTGGGTCAGACCATCGTGAAGACCTGCGTTCATTTCACCACTCTCATCGAATGCTATAAAAATTCTCTCTGTATGAAATCCTGAAAACAGGGTCTTTATAGCACTCTCATCTGCCATCTTCGGTTGAACCACAAAATCTGTACGCCACAGACCTTTCAGCCTTTTATTTCTCGACTGCATACAGGTATCTGTAACCACGAACAGTTCCTGGCACAGTGGCGATATCTGGTGCCAGTGACGCAACTCCTTTATGTAACACCTCAATAAACGCTTCTGGCTGTCACTAACCGCCAGACCCTGGGGATATTCGTTTAACTCCTCATCCCACTGGGTACTCATAAACCATAAATTTACCAGCACTTCCACTGTCGTCTTACCAGGACCAGTACACGACTTAATCCCTTCCATCACCACTCTCTCTGCTCTCGTCGAACGGTGGTAAAACTCCATCTGTTGAAGATCATCCATCTCCAACAATCGCTTACCTCTCATCACGAACTCTCGGTGAAGAAAATCCATCGGATTCTTACGGTAATGAGCACTCAGTAACCGAACCTCTTTACTTAACATCTCTCAACTTCGCTATCAACTCTTCTCCATCCAGCACCTTGTCCAACTCCAACGTCTTAACAGCCTCCTTTAACTCAGGTCTACGCTCCTCCAGGACCACTCCCCTTCTCTCTGGCTTCACTCCCATAACCTCACCCTTCAAAACCCATCTGCCTCGGCAGTCCAGGTGACTTAAATATCGATGAAATCCCTCCCTGATCTCACTCAACTCCCGAGCCTCTCCATTCTCCTTATACAACTCTCCTATCCCAACCATCCAACTCTCCAAACCTCGGCTCAGCAACACTCCACTCACATATCCCTCACTCCACTCCAATAACTCCTCGCATCGCACGTCCCCATTCATCGCCATCGACCTAATATTTAATCGGAAATCGTCCACCCCTCCTCCTCCTATCACATGGCTCTTAAACTCCATCTCAAAACGGTCCAACCCCTCCAACTCCTCACTCACATCAACTCGCTCTCTTCGTAAACTACCCATGTCTATAGTTAACTTGAAATTATTATATGTAGAATGGTTCGGTGCGTTATAAGGGGGGGATGTGGTGCTCGCTGTGGTGGTGGTTGAAGTTGAAAGAAGCGTGGTTGGTTGGGGGGGGAGGGGTGGTGGCTTTGATATTGAGAATCGACTTCATTTACACAGACAGCATGGATATTGCATATGCATTATTGATGCCAGCGCGAACGTGTTATCAGCTGGAATATTTGTAATTTCTTTAAGATAATGCTTGACAATTTATAAATAGTAGTGTTTATTAACACTGAATTAAAAAATGATTCTTTAAAATTTAAACTGTTATAATTAAATAAAAACAGTTACTGCTTAAAAATCATTTAATAATGATTCAGATTTTTAAAACATATTAGTTGTATTAACAGTACGTTTTATCAATATACAACTAAGTTAAATCCCTGGTTTTTATCGTATAATATTTTTCCAGGAATCAAAAAAAAACAGGGGTGACCACCATGCCACAGTGCATAAACGTCAAAGAACGCAACGAATTCTTATGCGTTTTTTTATGATTTTCAATCACTAAAAAAAAGGAGATAAAAATCATGAAAAATATGTTTAAAATTATTGCTGAAAACGAACATTTTTCAGCAAGAATAAAAACGCGAAAAAAGGAGTTTTCGCCAAAATTTATTTTAAGACAAAAGAATAAACCTGATCGCGAATGTCGATCAGTCGCTCGTAAACGCTCTGTAAAGCGTTTAAAACAGTTAACTAATGTCAAGATATCAGTTAATGACTTAAATACGTTAGAGCATCAATCAGATGCTTTAAAACAAAAAATAAGAAAAGCACGGTCCTTGGGACTGTGCAATACATGGCTCTAAAAAATAAAAATTGAAAATCATAACAAAACGCATAAGAAGAACGGATACTACATATAAGAAAAATCTTTTTTGTAATTTTCGTGCATAAGCAGTTTTTCCCTAAAACAATGGAATCCTGTTTTTAAAAAGACGCTAAACAAAGCTTTTTTTATGGATGCGTTTCGTTGCGTTCTATTCATTTTTGTCTTCCTGCGTTGTATTTGGCCCACTGCGTCTCTTGGACCGGTGGGCTGATTTTCCTAGACTAAAGTCTAGGTTACCCTGAGAATTACTCTGTTGTACTTAAACAAAGATACTTTTTTTATGAGTGTTAACAGATACTTATACTATAAGTTACTCTGTTACCAATGTGACCGTTTTACACTCTAGGCTATGGAGTAGTAAATGTCATTACTATTAGTCTATTATACTACTACTTTTTTTTTCTTTTCAAAAATAAAGTAATAGAAGTAACAACTAAGATAAGCAGTTGAATTTTGTTATACTTTTTTGTTACCATTTTTTCTTTTGTTTATCTACAGTTGCACAAAGACATTAGATTATTTTATAATCAGATTTTATTTTGTGTTAATCATGTAAAGAGTTTTCCACAATTCCATAAAATTTTCTTATTGAAGACTACAAATATCTTGAATCTTGGATTTCCATGTTTTTTCTATAAAAAGTGAATGATCATGAAAGTTCAATATTTAATTATTACCAATAACGCGAGGGGTACAAATGAGGGATATAGAGGTCTGTTTTTTCACTGATATTTCAGGGAAAAAAGAGCATGAATTTGAGAGTTATGAGGAAGCACTTTTTGAACTCGACTGTTCGACAGAAATAACGTGTATTGATGTTATTTCTGTCGAAGACAGTAAAGTTTGGAGATTTTGTTCTCCTGATTTTATCAGTTTTGATTCGTCCACTGATAAAATATTAAATTCTTCAACAATAGAAAAAATAAAAAATTATTGTGAAGGAATAGGAACACTCGACTGAAGAATATTCCCAGACCAGTGAACCTGGTCTGGATAATGTTTTTTTAAACAACTAAAGGAGATAAAAAAATGAATACTGAAATAATAGAATATTTCGAGAAAGCTGAAAAAACCGGAATGATCGATCAGAATGAAGGACATTTCAAGTCCGGGGAACCCTGCTGTGTCGGGGCCCACCTGGCTCACCTGCTCGAAGATGAAAAATATTTTCAAGTCGGAGAAAAATCTCTCATAAAAAAGATGAAAGAGAAATTTCCTGAATTTAATTTTGGGCATTTAAGTCTGATTGCGAGATCAGTTGGGATTGATGTTGCTCTTTTCGGCTCCGGAACCTGGGAAGTAAAGCCGTCGGTTTTATTTCGTCGTCTTGCCGAAATTGAAGAACTGCCGAGTCTGCAAAAAGCAGATCTGCGGGATGCAGGTCTGGAAAATTCTGATCTCAGAAACGCTGACCTGCGTGGTGCTGACCTGCGGAAAGCTGATCTCAGTGACGCTGATCTGAGTGGTGCTGATCTCAGTGGTGCAGATCTCAGAGACGCTGACCTGAGTGGTGCTGACCTGAGTGGTGCTGACCTGAGTGGTGCTGATCTCAGAGTCTCTAATCTGCGGAACGCTGATCTCAGAGACGCTGACCTGCGTGGTGCTAATCTATATAATGCTGATATGGAAGACGCTGATCTCAGAGACGCTGACCTGCGGAACGCAGACCTGCGTGGTGCTGACCTGAGTGGTTCACTGCTCGATGGTGCCCTTGGCCTCGACTGAAGAATATTCCCAGACCAGTGAACCTGGTCTGGATAATGTTTTTTTAAACAACTAAAGGAGATAAAATGATTGACAAAAATTGCATAGTCGAGACCAAAGAAATTAAAACTCTAATAGAGCACAATCCGGAATCGCCGGTTTGGGGTGTAGACAGAGAAGATTTAATAAATGTTCTCTTATATGAAAAAAACAAGAAGACCTTAACCGGTTGGGAATTTGTTGCAAATATGTTGTTTTTGAAAAAGTCAAATTGCGACAATAAAGATGTTGCGCGTAGATGTGCCCTGTTGATGAACGGTTATGATTCTTTTATTTACAGAAATTTTCCACATCTTTATGCGGACAAAAAAGATTGTGAAGGGATAGAAACACTCGACTGAAGAATATTCCCAGACCAGTGCACCTGGTCTGGATAATGTTTTTTTAAACAACAAAAGGAGATAAAAAAATGAATACTGAAATAATTGCATATTTCGAAAAAGCTGAAAAAACCGGAATGATAGAACAAGACGAAGGATATTTTAAGTCTGGGAAACCCTGCTGTGTTGGGGCCCACCTGGCTCACCTTCTTGAAGGTGAAAGATATTTTCGAGTTGGAAAAGAATCTCTCATAAGAAAGATGAGGGAGAAATTTCCGAAGTTTAATATTTTGGTTTTGGACGAGATTGCCAAAGAAGTTGGGATTGATGTTGCTCTTTTCGGCTCCGGAACCTGGGAAATAAACCCGTCGGTTTTATTTCGCAGACTTGCCGAGATTGAAGAACTGCCGAGTCTCAGAAACGCTGATCTACATGATGCTGATCTTAGAAACGCTGATCTGCGTGGTGCTGACCTGCGTGGTACTAACCTGAGTGGTGCTGATCTCAGAGACGCAGATCTGCGGGATGCTGATCTCAGTGACGCTGATCTGCGGGATGCTGATCTGGAAGACGCTGATCTCAGTAAAGCTGATCTGCGTGGTTCTGATCTGCGTGGTGCAGATCTCAGAGACGCTGACCTGAGTAATGCCCAGCGTGAAGGTGCCTGTTTCGATTGTGCCCTTGGCATCGACTGAAAAATATTCCCAGACCAGTGCACCTGGTCTGGATAATGTTTTTTTAAACAACAAAAGGAGATAAAAAAATGAATACTGAAATAATTGCATATTTCGAAAAAGCTGAAAAAACCGGAATGATAGAACAAGACGAAGGATATTTTAAGTCTGGGAAACCCTGCTGTGTTGGGGCCCACCTGGCTCACCTTCTCGAAGGTGAAATATCTTTTCGAGTTGGAAAAGAATCTCTCATAAAAAAGATGAGGGAAAAGTTTCCTGAATTTAATTTTGGGCATTTAAGTCTGATTGCGAGATTAGTTGGAATTGATGTTGCTCTTTTCGGCTCCAGAACCTGGGAAATAAACCCGTCGGTTTTATTTCGCAGACTTGCCGAGATTGAAGAACTGCCGAGTCTCAGAAACGCTGATCTGAGTGGTTCTGATCTCAGTGACGCTGATCTCAGAGACGCAGATCTGCGGGATGCTGATCTCAGAGTCTCTAATCTGCGTGGTGCAGATATCAGAAACGCTGATCTCAGAGACGCTGACCTGCGTGGTTCTGATCTGCGTGGTGCAGATCTCAGAGACGCTGACCTGAGTGATGCTAATCTGCGTGATGCTGACCTGAGTAATGCCCAGCGTGAAGGTGCCTGTTTCGATGGTGCCCTTGGCCTCGACTGAAGAATATTCCCAGACCAGTGCACCTGGTCTGGATAATGTTTTTTAAAACAACTAAAGGAGATAAAATGAATACTGAAATAACAGAATATTTCGAGAAAGCTGAAAAAACAGGAATGATCGATCAGAATGAAGGATATTTTAAGTCTGGGGAACCCTGCTGTGTCGGGGCCCACCTGGCTCACCTGCTCGAAGGTGAAAGATATTTTCAAGTTGGGAGAAAATCTCTCATAAGAAAGATGAGAGAGAAATTTCCTGAATTTAATTTTGGGCATTTAAGTCTGATTGCGAGATCAGTTGGGATTGATGTTGCTCTTTTCGGCACAAGAACATGGGAAATAAAGCCGTCGGTTTTATTTCGCAGACTCGCCGAGATTGAAGAACTGCCGAGTCTGCAGAAAGCAGACCTGCGTGGTGAAAATCTGCATGATGCTGATCTCAGAAACGCAGACCTGCGTGGTGCTGATCTCAGAGTCTCTAATCTGCGTGGTGCAGATATCAGAAACGCTGACCTGCGTGGTGCTAATCTGCGTGGTGCAGATCTCAGAAACGCTGATCTCAGAGACGCTGATCTCAGAAAAGCTGACCTGCGGGATGCTGACCTGAATAATGCCCAGCGGGAAGGTGCCTGTTTCGATGGTGCCAAAGGCCTCGACTGAAGAATATTCCCAGACCGGTGATCCTGGTTTGGATAATGTTTTTTAAAACAACTAAAGGAGACAAAATGAACACTAAAGTAATAAAATATTTTGAAAAAGCTGAAAAAACCGGAATGATCGATCAGAATGAAGGAGATTTTAAGTCCGGAAAACCCTGCTGTGTTGGGGCCCACCTGGCTCACCTTCTTGAAGGTGAAAGATATTTTCGAGTTGGAAAAGAATCTCTCATAAGAAAGATGAGGGAGAAATTTCCGAAGTTTAATATTTTGGTTTTGGACAAGATTGCAGAATCAATGGGAATTGATGTTGCTCTTTTCGGCTACAGAACATGGGAAATAAAGCCGTCGGTTTTATTTCGCAGACTCGCCGAGATTGAAGAACTGCCGAGTCTGCAGAAAGCAGACCTGCGTGGTGAAAATCTGCATGATGCTGATCTCAGAAACGCAGACCTGCGTGGTGCTGATCTCAGAGTCTCTAATCTGCGTGGTGCAGATATCAGAAACGCTGATCTCAGAGACGCTGACCTGCGTGGTTCTGATCTGCGTGGTGCAGATCTCAGAGACGCTGACCTGAGTGATGCTAATCTGCGTGATGCTGACCTGAATAATGCCCAGCGGGAAGGTGCCTGTTTCGATGGTGCCAAAGGCCTCGACTGAAGAATATTCCCAGACCGGTGATCCTGGTTTGGATAATGTTTTTTAAAACAACTAAAGGAGACAAAATGAACACTAAAGTAATAAAATATTTTGAAAAAGCTGAAAAAACCGGAATGATCGATCAGAATGAAGGATATTTTAAGTCTGGGGAACCCTGCTGTGTTGGGGCCCACCTGGCTCACCTTCTTGAAGGTGAAAGATATTTTCGAGTTGGAAAAGAATCTCTCATAAGAAAGATGAGGGAGAAATTTCCGAAGTTTAATATTTTGGTTTTGGACAAGATTGCAGAATCAATGGGAATTGATGTTGCTCTTTTCGGCTACAGAACATGGGAAGTAAAGCCGTCGGTTTTATTTCGTCGTCTTGCCGAAATTGAAGAACTGCCGAGTCTGCAAAAAGCAGATCTGCGGGATGCAGGTCTGGAAAATTCTGATCTCAGAAACGCTGACCTGCGTGGTACTAACCTGAGTGGTGCTGATCTATATGATGCTGACCTGCGTGGTGCTAATCTGCGTGGTACTGACCTGAGTGGTGCAGATATGGAAAACGCAGATCTCAGAAACGCTGACCTGCGTGGTGCTAATCTGCGGGATGCTGATCTGAGTGGTGCTAATCTGCGTGGTGCTAATCTGCGTGGTGCTGATCTGTGGAGAGCAGACCTGCGGGGTGCTAATCTGGAAGACGCTGACCTGCATGATGCTGACCTGCGTGGTGCTAATCTGCGTGGTGCTGATCTGTGGAGAGCAGACCTGCGGGGTGCTAATCTGGAAGAAGCTGATCTGAGTGGTGCTGACCTGCGTGGTTCACAGCGGGAAGGTGCCCTACTCGATGGTGCCCTTGGCCTCGACTGAAGAATATTCCCAGACCAGTGCACCTGGTCTGGATAATGTTTTTTAAAACAACTAAAGGAGATAAAATGAATACTGAAATAACAGAATATTTTAAAAAAGCTGAATCAGAAGGCCTGATTGACCAACGAGAAGGAGATTTTAAGTCTGGGAAACCCTGCTGTGTTGGGGCCCACCTGGCTCACCTTCTCGAAGATGAAATATCTTTTCAAGTTGGGAGAAAATCTCTCATAAGAAAGATGAGAGAGAAATTTCCTGAATTTAATTTTGGGCATTTAAGTCTGATTGCGAGATCAGTTGGGATTGATGTTTCTCTTTTCGGCACAAGAACATGGGAAATAAAGCCGTCGGTTTTATTTCGCAGACTCGCCGAGATTGAAGAACTGCCGAGTCTGCAAAAAGCAGATCTGCGTGGTGCAGATCTGTGGAACGCTGACCTGCGTGGTGCAGATATGAAAGAAGCTGATCTGCGTGGTGCAGATCTCAGAGACGCTGATCTGCGTGGTGCAGATCTGTGGAGAGCAAACCTGCGGAACGCAGACCTGCGGAACGCAGACCTGCGGAACGCTGACCTGCGTGGTGCTGACCTGCGTGGTGCTCATCTGCGTTGTGCTGATTTAAGAGAAGCTGATCTGAGTGGTGCTGATCTGGAAGACGCTGATCTCAGACACGCTGATCTAAATGATGCGTCTCTCAGAAACGCTGATCTCAGTGGTGCAGATCTATATGATGCTGACCTGCGTGGTGCTGATCTGCGTGGTGCTTATCTGGAAGACGCTGACCTGCATGATGCTGACCTGCGGAACGCTAATCTGCGGAACGCTGATCTCAGTAAAGCTGATCTGCGGGATGCTGATCTCAGAAACGCAGATCTCAGAAACGCTGACCTGAGTGGTGCCCAGCGTGAAGGTGCCTGTTTCGATGGTGCCCTTGGCCTCGACTGAAGAATATTCCCAGACCAGTGCACCTGGTCTGGATAATGTTTTTTAAAACAACTAAAGGAGATAAAAAAATGAATGTAAAAGAAGCGTGTAATTTAATAGGTCTCTCTCTTTCCAAAGAGAGAAGTTTTGAAGAAGTAAAAAAAGCGTGGAGAGAACAAGCAAAAAAATATCATCCGGATATTTGTGCACAAGGCGATCATATGATGAAGCTGATTAACAATGCTTACGCTTTTTTGAAAAAACTCAACTATCCTTTGTTAAAAATAACATTGGAATGCGATAATTCTTTTGAAAAAATCAATAACGCTATTGCTATGATTATTTCGTTAGAAGGGTTAATAATTGAAGTTTGCGGTTCGTGGGTTTGGGTATCAGGAGACACTAAAAGACATAAAAAAGAACTGAAAGAAGCTGGATTTAATTATGCCGCAAAGAAAAAAATGTGGTCTCTGTCACCTGAAAAAAAGAGATTTAGAAAAAGACAATGGGGAATGGAAGAAATAAGGGATCGATTCGGATCGGAGATTGTAAGAAAAAAGATATTTCAGGAATTAACCTGAAACATTAAAGAAGGAGAAAAAATGAAAACGAGTCAGGAGATGGAAAAAGAAATGAATGAAATAATAAACAAACTTTTAAGAAAAAACCAGCATTATGTTGATGATTTTTTCGTTTCGCAGTATGTCGTTCCTACCAAGGAGAACAGAGACCTGCTCGAACGGAAAAAAGATATAGCTCTGCTGTTCAAGAACTCAATTCAATCTCTGTATGAGCATATCTGTGATCTGGACAGAAGGCTCAAGAGACATGAAGATGAGGTTAAACTCCGCGACACTTAACGATGAACGCTCTAAGAGCGTCGTTGTCAACCTCTCCCAGGGACATATCGGGAACCGGAAAATCTTTAACAAAAGACAAGTTAACAAGATCGTAAGAATCAGAGAACACTTGTTCTTGTCCTAGCAGTTTGGGCCAGGAGACAGCAGCTTGCGACCAGGCCGTAGTTAATGAATCAAGTGTCTTGTATCTGTTAACTATTTTAACGGCCTGCACGGGCCCGATTCCGGGGACTCCAGAGACACCATCGGCGGTATCCCCAGTTAGAGCCTGAAAAAAATAAAACTGATCGTAGGTAACCCCAAAAGTCTTCTTGACCCAAGAAGAATCTCTTACCTCCCGTGAATTCAACGGATCACGCATTATGACCCCTGGCCTCAGTAGACCAGCAAAATCTTTGTCTCCGGAAATTATATAAAGCTGGCCCTTCTCTACTACAGAAACCCTGGCAATTAAATCATCAGCTTCATAACCATCCTCTTCCCACGACTTAAACCCAAAAAGAGCAGGGACTATCTTTATGTATTTCAATTGATTCAATAGTTCCTCAGGCATCGGTGCCCTGTTTCGCTTGTAAGTTTCGCTTACTGTTTTCCGCCATGAATTAGATGACTCAAAACAGAAAAGAATTTTGTCGCCTTCTTTTCTCTTGTTCCTGAACGATTTGCAGAATTGTAGAAAATAATCAACTGCGTTAAACAGAACTCCCGATGAAGATCGCAGAGGATCCTCATCGAGTGACGAATAATATGCTCGAACATATAATGATGCAGAATCAACTACTAATACCATAAATTATCTCCTTTAATTTGTTTGCGTTAATTTTAAATCCCTTCTTGATCTTATGCCCCTCGCGGTGAACCTTGTATTTAATATCATTCGATGAAAGGAAATCTTTTAACCACGAACTGAAATCTCTCGGTGCTCTTATAAAACTTCTTTCAGCATCAACAAAAGAATATAAATCGCCAATCCCTAAGACCTCATCAACTATTGCTTCACGCTCAAGTCCATGCAGGATTCTCTCTATCCATAGTTCCTCATTGGGAGAGCCTGAAAATCCGCCGATGCGAAGACGTTTTAAATAACGATATCCCATTGTTTCATCTTTGATGCTTGAGGGGAAAAAATAAGCCTCCCACGGAGGGATATCACTAGCCGTTTTCCTGACATTAAGCCATTTATTATAAATCGAATAAGCTTCAGCGTAAATTTGAGTAATATCTTTTCTTATTTTTTGAAAATCAAACATCAATTGTGATTCATTACCGTCCAAGCTTTTTAGATCAATGATAATGTATCTTCTGGCTCCTGTCTGGTCTTTCAGCCAATACTGCTTATTAGTTGATGAGAAAATAACACATGATCGTTTTTTCTCAGCTACTGAACGTCCATAAGCCCCCCTAAAACTGTCAGTTTGAGAAGAAAAAACAGCCTTTTTCACGTCTTCACTCGTTTTTTCAAAAGCAGCCATGTCGGGAAAATCAACAATCCAAGCCTGATTAAGAAGTTCATAACATCTATTGATGTCCTTCGATATGCTGTTAGCAATTACGACAACATTGTCCATTGAGATAACATCAAGCAATTTCGATTTGCCCTGCCCTTGTTTTCCGAAAAAAACAATTATATTATCAAGATAAGACCCTGGCTCAAAGAGCCGACGAATCAAAGAACAAAAAATTTTTTCTCCAACAAACGGAAGATACGCTTGCATTCCTTTGTTTTCTGCTTTCTGATAAAAAGCAGGATTATCGTCTTCTGTCGGAAAACAAGAGTAGTTAAAAAAGAAATTCTCAATTCTTTTCGTCCCATCCCACTTCGTTTTAACTATTAAATCTTTTATCGGATTCACTATAAACTCTTCTTGTTCAGAAAAAACCCCCAGAGAAACATCTACCGATGATAAACTAAAGTGGGGATTATAATAAGATTGTAAATAACAAAGGACATATTTCCTCATGCTATCCATAAAAACCTCTGATTTTTTTGATTTATCTGTTTTTTTTGTTAAATTCACCTCCACTGTAAATGTTTTTTTTATTTCGTTAAATTTTATTTTTCCCTTTAAAAATGGATCGTTTTTTATTATTTTAAATGAGTTGTCTGCACTGTTGTGCGGTACCCCGTGCTGATTCATAGAACAACCCCAGGCAGCGACAGTGTTGCCTAATGCTGCTTTTTCAGCAGCACCTTTTAACCCCCCTGGGACCCCAGGACTTTCTACTCTGCAAGGTAATGGGAGCCGGTGATGAGTTATGAATTGCTCAATGAGATAAGGACTGTTAAAATCAGTATCGCAAGCATCAGAATTGGGCTGTAGATCACTTACGTCTAATATTGATGATTGTTTCGCCGGACAGCAAACTGTAGAAAGAATTTGTGAAAAATTTTCAATTGAAACAATATTATTCGTGGGCCAAACAATGATTTCACGGTCTTTTAAGACTGTCCAGTCAATGCGATTTACTTTTGCATTGTCCGGCCCGCCCCAAGTGGCTACAGTGAACCCCGCTTGCTTTAGAAAATTAGCTGCTCTCACTGTCTGAACTATAATGACAATGTCGCCTTTTGGATCGTCATTGAGTATTTCAATCGAAAAGGGCGGTTCTGGTTTCATTTTGAAATTCCAGCCGGAAGTAGTCCAAATAGCCCATAAATTATTACGACCATGAACGACTTTCGCCATATATTGCCTAAAATTTGAGTCATGAAAAATCATTGAGTTTTCTTTGCTTATCTCTTTTGCTTTGAAACCCCCTAAAGGATCAATATAATTGTTGTCCGGTCGGCTGCAACGGGCATCTTTTAAATCAATCTCATAACTGAAAAGTCTTTTTGAAAGATAGTCGTAGGATTGTGCTGGCGAACAATCAAAAAGATCACACAAGAGATAAACATAATTTGCAGCCGTTTTCCTTCCTGACATCTTCCACGTCGTAAATCCATTAATTGGATGACTAACGAATTCATTAGAAATATATTGTCCTTTTGGATCCATTTTTCCTTTCGGTAAAAACTCTTTCAAAAGAGACTCCCCGAATGAAGAACCAATGGTCTTCACTAACGTGTTGATCGCAGCTTGTGATATTCTCAATCCAACCCTCCATATTTTTTTTCAATAAATTCATCTAGCGAATAAACCACTGAATAATTAACCCCCAAATCCTTCATCTGCTCCATGAATAATTTCTGGTCTTGTGATAATTTTAATTTTCCTGTTTTCACTTCACAGAGAAAAAACTCATTGAGAGACGAAACTCTGTCTTTCTTAAATCCAAAAGTATCAGGAAATCCTTTTGGCAAACCAGTTCTAAACGGCCTCAAATTTGTTAATGTTTTTTTATAACCAGGCAGAGGTTTGACGTGGAAATGCCGTGGATGAACCCAGGAAAACGTCCCTTCCCAAGCTGTGCCGACATTAACTCTCCAGAGCCTGTCCCCACGTCTGGAAGCTTCAACTTGCATGAGCTTGATAATATCCCCCTCAACAGTTCCCATTAAAAAAGACTCTCCCCGTTTTTGATTTTTCTCCAGGCAATATTTGCCCAGTTTTTTTTATAACCATTTCTCCCTGCGAAAATCAAACATGAAACGTAACTGTTTAATGATTTTAAAGACTTTTTCCTCTCTGTTAATTCATTAAATTTTTCAGTAGCCGAACCTCTTTGATTGTTCTTCAACCAAAAAATGGAAAAATTTTCTAACCCTTTCTCATGTGCTGTCATCATACGATCATACCACGAATAATGGACAGATGTTGTTCCCGAAACGATTTCTGGAGCAATGGCCTCACCGACCGGTGATCTGTAATTGCAATATGGGCACAAAATCGGGCCAAAAAGATAAATTCCACCACAGCTAGGGCATTCTTTCGTTTTAACATCGGGGTTTTTTTTCTTTGAACCGGCCAAAGTCCATGAAATCGGGGTGTCGGGAAAGCCGCCTGCATACCTCCAGTTCTCAACAAAATCAATGATTATAGACTTTGATCCATCATCTTTTAAGCGTAAAACTCGACCGTCCCTTTGGCGTTTGGATATCACTGATGATGTTGGTGCTAAATCTAAAAGCCCAACTGCATTCGGTGAATTGAACCCCTCCGTAAATAACCGGACGTTGGATAAAAGTGTTATTTCACCTTTTTCGAATCGGGTAATAACACTCGAACGCAAATCATCATTTGATGAGCCGTCGAGATGGGCCGAAGAAATTCCTTTTTTTTCGAATTCAGCAACCAATTCTTTTGATTTATTGATTGTTGAACAAAACGCTATCGTAGCTCTCCCTTTGAGATTTCTCAAACAATATTGTTCCCAGACATCACCAATTATCACTCGTTTTTCAGCCTCTGCATCCATTGATTTTTGAGTTTTTCTGTCTTCAATATGAACTGTTCGTTGAGCCTGATAATAAATGAAATTAGCTAAATAATTATGCTCTATATGCCAGGAAATGTCGGGTACAGGAATTATATGAGAAAAAAAACAATCAAGTCCCTTCCCGTCAGTCCGACCAGGCGTTGCTGTCAGCCCGACTCTCTGGCAGCCAGGGAAGAATTTAATGATTTTCTCCCATGATGAAGCCCGGCAGTGATGAGCTTCATCGAAAATCAGTTTACTTGGCTTTCTGATGACAGCATCTAATCTACTAACTAACGTCATAACTGAACAAATTTGTACCATTGAATAAGGGTTGATTGTGGCTTTTGCTGAGAGAATTCCGCAATCAATGCCTAAATTATTAAATTCAAGGAATGATTGTCGAATCAACTCTTGACGATGTACGTTGAAAAAAACAACCTCACCTTTTTTTATGCAACTTTTTATGTAATGAGCTGCTATCAGGGTTTTCCCGCCGCCCGTCGGAGCACAAAAAATGGGATGACCTTCTGACGTAATGAGTTCATTTAAGGCCTCCATTTGGTGAGCATACAGCTCTTTCATAAAACGATGCTTCCGGGTAACGGCCCGGGCGGAAATTTATTAAAAGCTTTGATTATCGCCATTTTCAACTCTTCATCAGATGACTGGAAAAAATCTTGATTGTTTTTTAATGAGCAAAATTTAACCCAAATGTCCATCTCATATTTCCCCCAGGGCTTTCCCGGACCCTCAAAAATAATTTTACCGTATTGAATCCAAAATGGTCGCAGCTTATTAGAACCGACTAAATATGAATAATTTCTTATTTCTTCCATCTCTAATTGGCCCATTGAGCAAAACGATCTTTCGGTTCAGGTTCTTTTAGGGACTCATCCCTCTGCTCAGACTCACTTTCGATTTGCGGCGGGGGGGTGTCCTCTTCGGGACGCTCAGCCTCTTCCTTAGGCTCTACAGACGCTGATTTATTCTCCCCCCACGACTGAGCACGATTAGCCTTTTCACTGACTTCTTCTTCCGGGAACGAATCTTCAGTGAAGTTAATGCCACAGCTCGCCAATGCTTCAGCGAAATAATGACGAATCAATCTGTTACCGGCACAAGTCTCCCATTTCTGGGCCGAGTGTTTCGACCATACAGCATTATTCTTGCCGTCTGATTTTTTCTGTTTTAAATACCAATTTCCGGTATTTTTCACAATTGAAACTGACATTTTTTCAAGGTCTGTCAGCTTCACTATTTTCTTAAGTAAAGGAAGTTTTTCGCATCCCTTGCGGCTCCCTACCGCAACGGCGGCAATAGGATAAGAAAAAATGTTTGAATTTTCGTCGTCAATTCGTCTTTGTTTCTCATCTATCAAATATGTGCAATAATAAGAAAGAATTCCTTTCTGTTGGGCTAATATCTGAGGCCCTTGCGAGTGAAAATGAGGAAGCTTTATTGTTCTCGCAGGGAACCAAACCCACTTCAGCATGAAGACAATTCCAGCATAATGATGAAATCCCATTTTCCACAAAGCAGCAATTGTTTCCATTAACCTGTCAATCATTAGTCCGTCATTATAGTTTGGTTTTTTTGGTTCAGAGAAAAAACCATCAGGAACCATTGCTCTTTTGATAATTATATCAAAAATATTCTTTTTTTCTTTTTGTTCTTCTGTCATTTTATTTTTCCTTTTCAATTTGATGATTTAGCCAATCCCCGCCCATCGGAGAGTCTGAAACTGATGTTAAAATTAATTGTATCTCTTTTTCTTTTGCACAGATTTCTAATCTCTTAATAGTGTTCGAGTCCAAGCTCTCAGCTCGATCAAAAAAAATCAGAGAGCCAGGCTTGGAGTTTAGAATTTGTAAACGCATACCCAATTCCATCCTCTCACTTGTAGATAATCCTTCGACTGGCAGATCATGCCAGTATAACTGGCCCTCATCATTAGATTTCAGGCCAGGAACTTTTGCTGAGACTTGTGCCATTTTTTTCTTTTTTAATTTCTTAAAAATATCGAAAACAGCACCACGGTAATCGTCATACGCCGTTTTATCTGACTCGTAAAGTGAAACAGATTTTTGATACTCCTTCACTTGTGATTTTATGGACAATACAATCAAAGAAATGTTTTCTTGTGTTTTTAACTCTGAAATTTTTTCCAGAATTTTATGCTGACTGGCTGGCTCAGGCTTAATAGCCTGATTCTTTTCAGCCAGTTTTTGATTGAAGATTTTTAAAAAAATATTTTCTTTTTCTTTGGCAGACTCTATTTTAACCTTCAAAAGATTCATTTCTTCAT
The DNA here is from genome assembly GCA_965218075.1 of Owenweeksia sp. Classification (GTDB taxonomy): domain Bacteria; phylum Bacteroidota; class Bacteroidia; order Flavobacteriales; family Schleiferiaceae; genus JANQHO01. The sequence continues at coordinate 19,194 of CBDCJZ010000002.1, forward strand.
TCAGCAATTGAAGTGAATTTTTGGTTTTTTCATAATCATCTTTCGCTCGATCAGCCGAAGCAACACAAATACCGTATTCTGAAAGTAGAAGATCAAAATTATCTTGTATGTTTTTCAAAGCCACTTCTTCAGCAATTCGTTGCTCCATGATTTCCGAATGAGGTGCGACCTTATCTGGTGAGAATTGATACTCTTCGTTAAAATTTTCAACTCTTTCGGCACAATCCTTCTCTTTGGTTTCCATCCAACCTTTTGATCTTTTCAACTCTTGAAATAACCCTTCCCTGTGTTTTTTCATCATTTTTTCGATTAAACTCAAAACCTTTAATCCTGGCATAGAGAAATCGAAATCAGAAACATTGACAGGAATGCCGATAATATCTTCCTTGCAAATAGGCACATTAACTAAATTAAGAATTTTCTGCTCTGATTTTTCTCCGAGAATATCTTCTGGAGAAAACATCTCAGGCTTAAAATGTTCTCTTATAACATCAGCCATTCTTTTAACCGGCTGCCCAGTGTCAGCATACACTAAGCTGCATGACTGGCCTGTCTCTAACGATATATTTCGTTCAAGCAACAAAAGATCATTGTCTCCATGCATCCTAACCCAAACACGGATACAAGCTCTAGTCTCCTCATTATTGATAAGTTCTTTTGATTTTTTGCCGGGGCCAAAAAAAGCGACCATTAAAGCTTTGAAAACTGTAGTTTTACCTTGTGCGTTGTTCCCAAAAAAATTAGTGATTTCAGTCAGTTGATATTTTTTGTTTTTAATTCCCATGAAATTAATTATATGTATTTGTTCAATCATTGTCTTTTCCCCTTGTTTTTCTGTTTATCTTGTTTTATAACAAAAACATTGTCAATTAAAAAAAAAAGGAGAAATAAAAATGGCTGAAAAAAAAAGAGTATTACAGTTTTATAATGATTATTTTGAGATCAATAATATGAAAAAAAATGGGGCAAGAATTGGAGCCAAACGATTAGCTGACTTTGCTGAAAAATATGGCGAATTACCGTGGGGACAAGGGGATTTAAAGGCGATTTATGGAACCCCAAAACGGGCAATGGAAGCTTCAGTTAAACGGAAAATCGATCAACCGGAGATAATAAGTTTCGTGAGAAAATCCTTGGCTTCAGGAATGCGTCATTATCAAATAGCGGCTTTGATTGGTTCTTCATTGCCACCATTTGGTCAAATAATGAAGAAAATCAGGGGGATGAAAGATGAATGAACATTATTTCAATGAATTTCTTGCTCGTCTTGAATCTTGTCGTGAACTGAACTATCCAAAAAGCATTCTTTATTCCTTTTGTGTTCTCATTCAAAAGAAAATTCAGCCTTCTTATCCAAGAAATCTCTGGCTGAGTCGAATTCAACCTTACTTTTCCGGAAAAGAAAAATACTTAAAAATTATTGAAAAAAACTCAAGAGTAGACGCTGTTCTATATTATTTTCTACTTTCGTTTAATTTTTATGAGTTCCCCCCGCCGGACAAATATTCATTTATTTACAATCACGAAGTCTTGTTTTCAATTATTTCTGCAATTGACGATAATTTCGAACGCTATGCATCTGAGGCAATTTGGAGTATGAATTTACAGCAGAAAGCTGGAGCACGAAACCTGGAACGAAAATTAAAAAAAACAGACACTTGAGATAAGAGGAGTAATAAAATGAATTTTAAATCAACTAAACCCTTATCAGATAATCCCGGTACGGCACTGATTCAATGTGTGACAGACATGGAAATATGCGAAAATAATCCCAACTATGTAATTGATATGGACAAATTACACGCAGTAATAGATTATGATGGAATATTTATATGCAGTATCTGCCTTGGGGGTAGTCATTTGGCCCGAAAAGTCAATAATATATGGGGCCTCCCCCTCCCTAACTTCTCTAGAACGGAAAACGACAGAATTCTAAGCATGGACAGATTCAGAAAGAATTATTTTATAGAAGGCTTACATCGTTTTTTTAAAAACGATCCCACAGTAAATAAAAGCAGCTTGATACACTCTTTTTGTTGTAATTACTTTATTCATTTCGAAGATTTCCCGGATTATCATGATGACCCAGATACTTTTAAAAACCTCATGCTTCTGATTGGTCATGCAATGGAAGATTGGTTTGCATAATGAAAGAATCTAAAAAACAAAAGAAGATTTACAGGGAGTTTTTAAAGTCCTTTGAATTACAAAAAAGTGATCTTGAATATGAGTTGTATGTTCTTGATTCTAAAATAAATAAAATCAAAGAGATGATTTTATGCCTCGACTTATCTTCCCGATAATGATGAACGTTTTAGTAGCCTGCGAGTTCTCCGGGATTGTCCGGAACGCTTTTCAGAAAAAGGGACATTACGTTATTTCCTGCGATTATTTGGCTTCAACATCAAAAATATTGTCAAGAAGTTCTCACTATGTTGGTGATGTCATGAACATTTTAAAAAACAAAAAATTTGAATTTGATTTAATGATTGCTTTTCCACCGTGCACATACTTGTGCCGTTCTGGGGCAATTTGGTGGAAGCGTCAACCATGGCGATTAGATGAACAGAAGAAAAGCTTGGAATTTGTCCGTTTTCTGTTGAATTTTAATTCTATTAAAAAAATAGCTCTTGAAAACCCGGTGGGAATCATTTCCACTAAAATCCGAAAACCGGATCAATATGTGTCACCGCATCAATTTGGTCATGATTATTCAAAAAAAACAGGGTTGTGGCTTAAGAATCTTCCCTGTTTGAAACCCACAAAAATCATGAAGAATTATAAATCCTGGAATCAGTACAAACCCTGGAGTAAAGGCTATAAATCCCCAGGGTGGCGTTTTCGGGTTATGTTTCATTCAGGTATAGCAAATGCCATGGCAGATCAATGGAGCTAAATAAATTTAAAGAGTTCCCTGGTTGTTGTCGGATAGAAAGTCTTTTTACTATTTGTTCTTTTTAGCCAACCTTTAAGAAATTTCTTCTGGTTCGGACGCTTTGATAATCTTATATAACGGAGTTTTTCCTCTAAAAGAAAAGCCCGGGAGTTGAAGGTCCCGCTCTGACAGGCAGCCCTGCTCTTAGCCCCCCAAAGCCCATCTTGTTTGAGTCCATGAGACCTTTGGAAGATCTCAATGGCGTTTCTCGGGCCACTGGTGATAGCTAAATCTCCGATATAAAAAGCCGCTTTTCCGCCACATTCTCTGTAGAATAGCTCAACATAATTTGACCAGTACCAGTCAGATAGGGAACGTCTGGCATATTCTTCTCTAAATAACTTATTTAGAACCCTGACCGTGGGCTTGGTGCGGCCTAATAATTTAGAGTACCATTCCTTGTTTGCTGTGTAGGCCACTCCGACACAGGTAAAGGAACCTTTATCATTTTTATCATAGTGACAGAGCGGCTTCCCGTCTCTAAAGGGGAACCGTCTTCCAGTCTCCCACTGCACCAGGTGGTGAAAATAACCATCAGAAAAAAAAAACCATCTTTTCTGTTCATCCTCCTCTATCTGTAATTGTTTGGCTCTCATTAACGAGTCTGAATGACGTTTTAGATAAGCATCGTCAATATCAGTAGGGGGAGGGTTGTTCTTCTTTTCCGGTTCTATAGCATGAGAACAGGAAGTAATAAAAAAAACAGTAATCATAAGTAGGATTATAGTATTTTTTTTTTCTAAATCATTATTTCTAAACCACATGGATAATTCTTCCTTTCTTTTTTACATTTAAAGTTTAATGTACATGATGGCAGTGAAGCCATCTTTTCTATTTGAAGCTTTAGAATGTTGTTTGCGTTCAACAAACTCAGCCGTGTTTCGGATACACTACAACAGCGTCTGGCATCAATACAATTGTGTTCATACTGCTCTAATATCACCTTTAAATAACACTTACAGCAACAATTCATAGGATGGAATTATTTTTCCTTTTTCTGATAATCAGAAATACATTTTTCAATTTCTTCTTTAACATAGCTGTCATTGACACAATTTGAAAGCTCAAAAGTCTTCATGGCTTTTTCTTCCCAAATGGTGTCGTCAGTTGGAAGCGGAGGGGAATGAGAAAGAACAGGAAGAATGTCTTTCGCAGGATGTTTATGGCTCTTAAAAGGTTCGGATGGCACACAAGAAATAAAAATAAATCCTATCAATAATAATTTCATTTTCAACCTTCACTCCATGAAATCTAAAGGGCTAATCGAAATTCACCTTCTTTTCTCTTCATTATAACATGATTAAGGGACTCTTCCCAAAAAACAATAGAAGAATAATTAACATACCATTCACTCTCTGTTTCTGAATGTTTTAATCGAACTTTAAAAAGTTTAATCTGTAGCTCACAATGCTTGATCATTAACCATTCCCGCTCCCTAAGGGTTGTTTTATTTGTGAAATCAATCAAACGTCGTTCGTTTAATTTGTCTTCTGATAAGTCGCCATCCATTACTGACCTTCCTTAATTAACTTTTGAATATTATCAATAGTGTCCTTTGGCTTTTCTTTATTTCTATTTAAAGCAAATCCGAAAACGACACCGATCTTTTGGAGATACGGTTTTCCCGCAATATCAGGTAGTTCACGATGCTCAAAAACCCCGCCGAAATGAATTGTTCTTTTTAAAAAAGGGAAGATGACTCCCCCCCGGTAGGTTCTTATGCCATTTTTTTGAGCAAAGACAATTGCTTTGGTTAAGTCCACCTGCAAGCCACCGGATATTTCACTTGTCATTTGATAGTTCAGCCCCAGTCCGGTGATAACGTGTATTTTATTTAATAAAAGTCCTTTCAATGACGGATTTACCACTTCCAAAAAGTTCATTTCCAGCAAGCTTCCTAATGGAATTAAAACAAACGTACTTAAACCACCACCCGGGGACCCTTTATATTGGGATATAGAGCCTATCCCAATCATTTTTATGTTCCCGAATAGAGTTCCCTGAAGGATCATAATATCAAGACCGAAATTGTCTTTATATCTGTTTTTATCAAGGGTTCCTATTGAGGCAATAGAAATTTGGCTGTTAGTTCTTTCTTGATTCTCTATAAGAGGTAAATAGCCACCGTCAGCTTTTTCTGAATTGAAAAAAGCCATAAATAAAAACATAAGGGAAACTATGACAAATAACATGACCAAGAGATATATAACACCATCATCTCGGTTTCTTTTAGACATTTGGTTTCCTTGTCACAGGAAAAGAGTCCATCACAAAAAGACCCATATGTTCTTTCTTTTCGTCTTTATCCCAGTATTGAATTGTTGCAAGTTTTTCAATTTCGTAAAATCGGTTACTTGATACATTGAAAATGACAGGTTTTAAAGTGTCAGGAAACCTCTCTAATTGTGCTTTTATATCTTTAACAGTCATAAAGCCTCACTTATAATATTTGCAAAAAAATCAAAAAATCCAATTAACCAAATACCAAGAGAAAAAAATATAACACAAATTATAATAGCCGTGATAATCACACACAAAAGAGTTTGTCCGATTAGACTTGTTAAAAAATCTATTGATTGTTTCATTTTTTATTCCCTTGCCTCGATTAATAATGTTCCGTTTTGGAACCCTGCCATAGCATCAAGACAATCCAACTCGTTTTTGGAACAAAACTCTTTAGCCGCACTGAGGCCGTAACTGGACACCTCAATAGATGAGAACTTCCCTTTATTTCTAGCCAGGAAAACGCTAAAGGGTTCAGTTCTATCACATGAAAGGTCTTTTCTGCATGGAGCTATAATACACTTAACCCAGATGTCGTTACGGGTTAACAGTTCTTCAAAGGTTATCCTGGCCTGTGGGTTCTTCAAATAATCCGGAATAAGGTTCAGGTCTTCAATATACTGTTCATGGGGGAGAATGGTGCAGACTTCAGTAGGGGCATAGTAGTAAGGATACTTGGCCACAAACACCTTTTTAATTGTTTGTAATGCTTTTACAGAGGTGGCTCCTGCGAGGAAGCCTGTAGATGAAGGTTTGTTTTGGAGATTGGATAACTGGCCGGCACAACCAAAGATAAAAACCAAAATCAAAATTAAAACAAACAAATAAAAGTAAAAGGTTTGATTGATTTTTCTTGTTTTAGGGATATTCCAATCTTTCATTTTCTTCTCCTGCATTTTTCCAATTTTAATGGAGTTAAGTTTTTTTGAGTTAAACAATTGAATTCAATAGTATTGTTTAAGACATCTTTCTTATAAAAATGTTCTTTCAGTTTTGCTTTAAGATACAACCCTCCTGCTGTGGCAAGCCCTCCAACCAACAACCCTGTTATTATTATAGATCTTGCGGCAAGAATACTCTGAAGAAAAATCATTTAATCAACCTCGACTGAAGCTTTTCTGTCTGTATCGCATTCCAGACTGATAAGCCATCCGCTTCTGTTTTAAAATCCAATGCTGCCAAAGGAGCTGTTTCTTTTCACCATTTTCCAGTTTATAAAACTTTCGCCAGGGAAGCCCTCCGGGGCCCAGGGTGCCCACTGTCCCGTTCATATTATACTGGTCATATCCATAGCCAAAAGGAGCTAGATGGTCAAGACGGGCCTTTGCAACTCCCCCCTTCTCTATTTGCTTTAAATCTTTAAGGATTATAGAAGCTCCATCCATGGTACGAGCATATTTTTTCCTCTTGGGATATAGACGTTTGTATAAAGCAAATGGAGATTCCTGCTTGAGAAAAAGCTTGGGCTTGAGCTTAACAGGAACACCATTCAGGTTGTTCATCATGGCCAACAGGTCATCGTTCCTTTTTGCTGAACAATATTTGCTTCTTAAAGCTTTTATTTTTTTGATTATTTTTTCAATCATTTTATTCCCCTTCGATTTTTTTCTCTTTTGATTGCCTCTCTAGTAGATCAATCCAATAATCATTTTTCCTCAACCATTGCTGAAAGCGTCTCCAATTCCCTTTACCTATTCGTCCTATTGATTTTTTTTTTGCATTCTGGGGAGCAATATTGATCGATTGTAGCAGATGATTTTGTACAATATAGACACTTCATGTTATTAATGTCCAAAGCAGAATAGAAAAGCCTATAATTAATGTTATAAGAATTCCTATAATAAGCGCAGAAAGTGGATCATCTGTTGTGTGTGGAGATATTTTTAAATCGATTATCATTAAAATAAAAACTGAAATAAAAAAGGCAATAAAACAAGGTAAAATCCAAATCATTTTTTTTTATTCCTTTAGTTTTTTTTTATTTAATAACCTCTTATAAAAGAATAATAAAATATAAAAAATTAATCAATTTAAAACACAGATATTTTTTAACTCAGTGTGTAAATGCAATCAAACAAAATCTTCGTTTTTTGACTCCTTCAGATATTTTCTTACCTCAGACACTCTCTCCGGAGGATAATGAATTATAAAAGATTTATCAACTTTTGAGCCTGGAACCGCCTGAACGCAAAGCGAGGTTTTTACATGAAAGTGCTCCTCTAAAAAAAGGTCCTGGAGAGGAACCCAATCCCAGGGCATGGGATCGAGCATCTCGCCTCTCAACATAGCCAGAGTCCAGTCCTTTGCAAAGAAGGTATGGGGTATGTTGTAAAGAATGTATTTGATAGAAAGATTGCCTTTTGCGTGCAGTCTTAAGGCAAAGGTTTTTCCTGAGATATCAGTGGCGTTCATAATTGCGATGAACGCAGAGCTCTCACTCACACTTCCAAAATTATATTCAATGGCTCTATTTATTAAAAGCCAATCAACCTCCCCCAAATACCTTTGACTGGTCGAGTAGAGGTTAAGACCGTTCTGGGAGGAGACGAATTCAAGAGTCATCTTTTGATCTTTAAAAATAAATTCTCTCTCATGGTAACCTCTGTCATTTTCCCTCTCTTCCACTGTAATTGTAAATCGGTTTTTTAAGGTGTCATCTTGAGTTTCCCCCCAATAATGGATTTTTTTAATAGGAAAAGGTAAACAGGTTTCTTTTTCTTTCATTTCAGGTACCTCCTTATCTGATTAATTTTACAGACAACCAAAGCCCAGGGCGGTTCAGGGAAGAGAAGTCAGCATTTAAAAGTTGTCTTCTTAACAAATCATGATCGTTTTCGTTGGACCCCAGATTTTTCACTCCCAGTGAATTAACGATACTTGATGATATTTCGGCCCGGGAGAAGGTGTTTAAAAAAGTGGTTTCCCCTACAATACAAGCCGTTCCGTTGTTGAAGAAATAAAAACCATCAAACCCTGAAACAATCGGATAAACAACCCCTCCCCCTGTGAAAATCCCTTTCTGCCTTAACGATCCATTGTGACTGCTGCCGATAGAAGCAGTTAAACATAAAAACTCCAACTCATCCAATCGAGTAAGGTCCTTAACATTCAGCCTTTCCAGGTGATAAGGTTCCAGGACCTGGTAGATACCTTTTTTGACATCCACACCCTTGGACCACCAACCGTCAAACAGATACTGTCCGTCGCCTATGTGATTAAATCTGAACTGAATGGGAAGAGCCACGCCCACAGCGGCGTATATGTCAGGGACGACTATCCCCAGACGAATGTCTGCAAAAATCCATTCTCCAGTACTCGAGTTATAGGACTGGCCTGTTTGGGATAAATTGTAAAAATTAGGATGCTGCAAATCGATTTCTGCGGCTCCAAGATAGATTTTGCCGACCTTTTTTGTTGTTGTGAACCAGATGGCAACCTGACCCGGATCAATTATTTTAAAATAGAATCTTTTCACAGAACTATCCACAGCACCCGGGTCATCCGGGAAATCAGTCAAGTCCCAACCAAACCGACCAGACCCTTTGTCTTTTGTCAAAATAGTCAGATCAGATCTTAGGTCCTCATTATGATGATCCTCATAAAATACCTGAACCGTTCCTATAGGAGAGGGTTCCAGTGGGGTGTCACCGTGGACATTTCTAATATTAAAATCTTCAATTTTCTTAAAGGCTCCATCTTTAACCCGATAGAGACCGCCACTATTATCCCCGACAGTTTCTCTCAGGACAACTCTTCTGTGCTCGTATAGATTATCAGTGGGGAGAGTTTTAACCGGTTCAGGTGTATTGGTTGAACCCCGGTAGTGAGTGGTAACTTCATCGGTAACCACGTTCTCTTTTATTTTAAGAGTTGAAAATGATCGAGGGACTATCTCAGCATTCCAGTATACATTTAAATCATCACTGGCCACTTTTCTAAATTGATAACCTTCGGTACTGGAGGTTATAATATTGCTGTCAGCATCTGTTATTTCAGCCCGAAAATCCCTTATATCCTTTCCGTTTGGAATTTGCAGAGTCAGGTTATCAGAACCCAGGTTGATGTTACTGTAAGAAAATTCACCTGTTTTCAAACTTGCTCCAAGTACGTCTGTTTCACTTGGTACATTTGCAAATAAAGCATATTTTACAGAGCTATCCACATAGACTGTTTTTTCTGCTATTACAGTAAAATCATTAAGAACAGCGTTGAGGGTTTTGTTAGAGGAAGAGCCACCGCCATTTATCTTACCACCACCTGCCAAATCAGCTTGAGCAAGGATGAGTTCTCCGGTGTTGCCACTTTTGGATAAGTCTATAAAATTTTGATATCCTGTGATATTAAACACAGGATCATCTATTGAACCCAGAAGGGATTCGTACAGATTTTTCATTCCTTTTTGTTGTCCGTGCCCGAAAGAAGCAAATAATAACTCGTTTACTGTGTCCTGCACAGCGTATGAGGCTGTAAATCGTTGCCCATTTATATCCATGGACATAGAAGAGGCGGGATTAGTTCGCCCGGGGTTTGGCCAACCAGTTATAAGATTATCTTTATTTTCTATTTTAATGAACAATTCATAAAAGTCGGGAAGTTGACTACTAAGGTTAAAACGCAGGATAGAGACATAGCCTTCCAATTTTTCAGACCCGAATGAAAGTCTCAAAGATTTAGCATAATCTTCAATTTCTATACCGGGGAACTCGCCTGCCCTGTTATAATTTGGCGTGGTAATAAAGAAGAATTTTGAGCCTTCTATTCTGTTTTCGTTCCCGATTTGGGAATCAATAACCTGTGCCCTTGCATTTGAAAAAGAGGTGCCACCAGTCGCACCTCCCCCACCAGCAACCAGGACAACAGAATCAAGGACAGGGGCTGTGGGTCCATCACCTGTTTTGGTTACCGAAACAGTTATCACTTTTGTTAATCCGTTCGGGGATAAGACCACGTTAAAAGAAATATCTTCACTTAGTGAATCATCATAAAAAGAATATATTGAGTAGTTTCTTGTGATAAGAGATTCTTTATTGATTAGAATGGTTTTTGAGAAGTCCCTGCTGGGACCTATGAACCCATTTATATGCCCTTTTATAGAGACCCAGTCATATTGCTCCCTCTGTTCAGCAGAGATCACTGTGGTGTTATTCTCAAGCGTTAGAACAGATCTGGAAGCAACAGCAGGGGGCAATACTTGAGAATCACCCCCGGTCTGTTCCACCAATTCATATTTACCTTCACTGTTAACGCCAAGGACTTTATCTTCATCGGACTCTTCAGGAAAAGGGATGTAATCCGTTGTTTTCTCCCATACGTTTTGGTTGTTGGTTCTATGCAGCCCCTTGGCCACCGCTGATCCGGATTCAACCCTGACGGCATAAGCTTTACCGCTCCTAATAATATAGATATGCCCTTCAGCGTAAAACATTGTCTCAATACGAAAATAATTGGCATTTATATTGAGGGCTGCACGGACATCTGGACCAATTATATGAGTTAAAGTTCGGCTTGCCAGCGAGAACAGCCCTATTTCTCTTGGGTTGTTCGACTCAGGTTCATTCCATATACCGTTGCCTGGGACCACGACGGGAGAACCTCCGGCTCCAATATACCTTCCACTGTTAAAAGGAGAACTAAAATTATATCTTGTCGGGCCTTCAATTAGAACTTTGGAGATTATGTTAATAGCCCAATAATTGTGGTTATAAATTGCGTGTAAAACATTACCGGATATATCTATACCTCCAGCATACAGACCAGGGATTGTAAGGGCTAAGTTCGGGTCTTGTGTCATTGATTGTATGTTGACTACCATTATACTGATGCCGCCCCCTCTGTAATAGGGCGTTAAAAAATACAGGTTCCCCCTAATAGAATCTATAGCTAAAGAAAAAAATCTCAGTTGGCGATCCTCAAAAGAAAATGACCAGTCAGGGTCAATTGCTTTTGTTATAAAGTTCATACGAGTAACGGTGAATTTCGCCCAATTCACTTCCCGATCAGAAGTAACTAGGTAAATATACCCGTCTTCCGGGTTATATCGTGCCCGATCATATCTTGATGTGAAGTTATTATTGTTTTGCGGTATGGCGGAGCCAAAATTGGGTCCTCCAATGTTGAAGTCCAGGGCGACCTCTGCGGCTCCCCGACTTCCATCCTGGGAATTCCCAGGGGTGTATCCTGAATCATAAGGTTCAGCTATCCACACCTTCCTTCCTTCTATGGCTGCGGGGAGCCGGGCCAGTCTCTGAGGAGTCACAACCAAATTCTTTACAGCACCGCTTAGAACAAGTCCAGATAGTGTGCCCTGGGTGGCATCGGTCTTATCCGAAGCCTGTTCTGGAGTCAGAGGCTCAGCCCCTAAATTTGCGACAGTGTCTTCAAGAATTTCTATTTCATGGAGCTTTCTCCATTCGTAGGAATAAGCACCGGGGATATATGTCAGGACTCTGTGCAGAGCATTATTCCACTGCACAATCTGGTCTATGGCCGTAATATGCTTATTTGCAGCCGTTTCTCCAGAAAAGTTACCTATAACGTTAACAGGTTGAGGTCTGGGGAACCTCCAACCATCGGTGTCATCATACTCGTAAAAAAATCCTTGGGTCTTGTCATAGACAGCCCATCCTTGCTGAGGACTATGGACGCTGACAAAATTTGCAACGACACCCTTCCAGATTTTTCCAGCAACCCCGGCATAGGGGTTAAAGTTGTTTTCATATGTGATCCCGTGATTTGCCACAGGGTTCTTAGAGCTAACTCGGAAATCACTCCCGAATCTGGTGAATTTTCCAACACTGTCCTCAGTAGGTTCCGGGAGGGATCCGTCTTGGTTCGGAGGAACAAAGTGGTCTGGAAGTTTATCTAAAAGATATCCTGAAACGGTTCCAGTCTTCCTGCTGGTTGGGTCTGTAACCTGCTCATTGGTTAAAGCAAGAGATGGGTTCCCTTTAACAACGACATTGACAAAATCTCCATTAATTCTTTTTATTTTAAAATTAAAGATGTCGCCATCCGCAACGGCTCCAAGAGTAAGCCCTGTCTTAAGAAATACAGAGTTTTCAAGTCTTGGTGTTTGATACAAAAATACTGGATTTAGAGGTAGTCCTGACACGATACTGTGTGACAGGGTCAGACTTGTTGAGAAAACAATCTCACCCATTCCCCCCGGGGATGAAAATACAATAGAGGTGAAATCCGGAGTGATCATTTCCTCTGTCCTTAAATATAAAAGTTGGATATAAGTAGTAGTGGGATTAGGTTTCACAAACTCAATTTCAATCAGGTTATCTATTACCGGCAAAACGCTTCCGGCAACTCTATCCTGAGTGTTCTGATTGAATAAAGCAGAGGCAAAATATCCGGTTCTGAGGGAATTTACAGTGGATATGGCGGATAAGTCAGAGGTCCCGACCCGAAGCTCAAACTCTTCTACCGATTGTTCTTCTGAAATCAACTGATTCAGAGCTTCCTTCTGTTCCGGTGTCAGTTGCGTCCCTAAAGGAATGTTGATAGTGAAATCTCCAGGCCTCCCCTCAACATTCTTATAGTTTATTGTTAAGTTTCTGGCAGAAGCATCCCAATCGGCAGTGGTGACATTTCTGAAAACCTCGTTTCCATCGAGGACTCCTGGTCCAACGAATTGTTGGACAAGTTTTTGCAATAGATTTATATTAGCCATTCTTAAAGCTCATAGGTTACAGTTATATTTGTTTCGCCCAGTGAAGGCAAGAGTAAATTGTCACTCACATAAAAAGATCTCCTGATAACATTATCAAGCTCACCTATTCTCCTAAATGAAACTATCTGATTAAATCCTGAGGCAGAATCCCCAGAATAAAGTCCGGTTACGACCGGAGCCTGATGGGAAAGATCAAAGTCAACTGCTGCCTGAATCATAAGATAAGCGTTTACAGCCAGTGTGGGGAGTTGCACCGTGACAGGAGTGGGAGCCAGTCCGTTCTCACTACGCGATCTCCCGATTAAATCCCGGCTTAGATTGTCCTCTATGTCCTCTGCTGATTGATAGTCATTTCTGGAGATAAAGTAAGCAGTTATCGTTATGGGTACTATTGTAGGGATAACAGGGACATCAGGGGTGGATGGGATAACCGGGATGTCGGGGATGACTGGAGGGGGGACCGGAACAGGGGTTACAGTGGGGTCTCCGATATTGTCGAACAGATACTTAACAAGATGTGTTAGTTTATCAACTGTTTGTCCAGTTGTGCTTGGATAGAAGTTTGGGCCATCAAAGCCCCTCCCTTGGTCCACCACTTCAACAGGTGGGACCAACCTTATTTCTATAGAATCATCGACCTGAAACTCTGTACCATCGTTAAACGTAAAAGAAAAATTGATTTGTTCATTGATTGAATCATAAGTAATTGAAGAAGTGTTAATGAGGTCTAAGAAAGCAACAGGGACAGTGCCTTCTCTTCGCAGGTCAATATTCTCCAGGACCAGGGACTTGGCGAACCAAGGGGGAAGCCTGTTCAGGGCAACATTTATTACCCCCTCAAGGGGGTCCCCATTAAACACACTGCTGAAGGTGTGCAGAGTGAGTCTATATAAAATATCATAACGAACGGTCATTTAATTCCATTTCTGTTTATTACTCTTTGACTTGGGCTTGGGTTCTTTTTGCATCCTCTTATATAGTTTATATCCGTTAAAGGCCGGGGGGAAGAGATAACCGATACCAAAAGCTATTTTTTTCTTTTGCCAATCCTTTAAATCGGGAATATTGCCAATATCTTTCCCCTGTGGACTCAGCTTCTCTCCCTCCAGCAGGTTGCCGATGCCCTGTGCTGAGTATAACCCACTTTGAATGAAATCCAACCCAAGGATGTTGGTGTCGGCCATAAAATCACGATAAGCATACTCAGGATGAGATAGAAATTTATGAAAATTAGCAAAAGGAGATATCGGGGCTAAAGGCGTGCCCATGTCGAGAACAGTCAAATAATACTCAGCAACATAATATATGTAATTGTAATACCAGGAAGTCTTATCTTCATCGTCATCATCCTTTTTCAATATCTGATACCAGACGAATGATGGAGTCGCAGCTATAACAGAAGCGAAAACCACCATATAAAGAATACTTTTTTGCTTCTGGGTTAGAGTCATGTCTGAGTTTTTTATAGCCTTATCTACAAATGTCATTGTGTGATTAAACTTAGTTGAGTGGAAACTCATGAAGGGTCTTATCAATTGTGCATATGGGTTTGCTTGTAATGTGGAGACATCAACAGGCGAGAATGATGCCTGAGTCCTTATCACTGCGGCATCAGCCACATCAATGGCCAGGGCCTCGTTGCCAGGAGGCCATACTTTCCCATTATATTTTATCCCTTTATTGAGAACCTTATTATAAGTCCCCCACCAAAGGACCTTATTTACCAAGCCTTGCGATAAAACAATCCCCAGGTAGGAGGCATTGGTTACCAATTGATCGACCCGCTCTTTTTTCTCAATTACTTGCTTTGTCTTTAAACCAGTTTTTGTTAAAGCTGAAACAGGGATGATCCTCTCAGATTTACCCCTATAGAGTTCAAACATTTGTTCCTTATTGTAATTTCTCATCACTACAGACTTATCGTTAATGAACTTTGTCACAGCCTTTATATTTGATGTCACATATTTATAAGCCTCGGCTAACTCCTCGGCGTTAATCTCATCTTTAAATGCTGTCCCTGTTTGTTGCTCAATTATTGTTTTTGGATAAAATGCAAGAACGATTGTTTTCGACTTATTCCCTGCCTCCTTTATAATCTTCGTTATATAGTCCTTTTTCTTGACTGGATAAATAACCCCATTATTCACCCGATCAAGCCAATTGTTAATAACCGGAATTACATCTGGCAAGAAGACCGTCATGAAGGAATTGAGTGTCTGGCTACGGGGGCCTATGGTTGTTACAGCATCAAAGAAAGAACCAAACTCATAAATATTCCTAATCCTGGATCTAATAGTCGAGAACAAAATAGTATCAAGATCAATATTAGTGGGATAAATGCCTGGCTTAGAAACCCTTTTTCTTGTGTGAGCTCCTTTGGAAAACCCTTCAACTGAACTCCCAGGCACTATTTGATCTTCAATCAAAGACCTCAAGGGGAAGTAACCTCCTATAAATACCCAGGGAGCCAGGGATAAAGGAATATCAGCCGTGATAGTCCCGTGTTCTTCTCCATACTTGCTTAAAACCTCGTTCTCTGCCTCGTTTAGATTATTAAAAAGATTCCAGACAGTTTCAATGAATCTAAAAGCAGAGTTTGGAACATCTTCGATATTGCTTATTAACCAACCGACCAGCAATGGCTCGATGACTTTTTGATAAAAAGGATCACCAGGATAAGCAAGAGGATTGAAGTCCTGAATATTTACCACTTTTTCCCATTCAATAGCATTGCTCTCTTCTAAATGAATTATTGTAGCTATAAGCTGTTTAATCTCAGGATGATTGTAGATGTTGTTATTAGAGTTCTTTTTTATGCGATTTAAAATTTCCAGGACTCTTTGTCCTGCTTCAGCCAGAGAAATCACCTGTATATTGAAATCTCCCACCAATTGTGCTAACTGATAAGATGTCCCTCTTTTATCATCACTCTTCTGTCCTGCTGCCCTTTGGAAACCTTCTTTTCTCCCTATCTTCCTTACCTTTAACTCCTCAATAAAATGATAGTAAAGTATTTTTCTGAGTGTGGTCTTTGGGGTGCCCAGGGTTGGATCGTGAACTTCAAAATCAAGTATGCCGTTTATGTTGCTGCTGTTCCCTGTGTTAAGAAGAAACCAGAGAAGATCATTGATGCCTTTGAATTTAAATGACAGAAGCCCTTTAACTTTAAATTCTTTAAGAATATTTTCGTCAGAGAATAAGTCTTTTGGTGTCTTTGATCTTAATTCATTTATTGTCTTTTCCAGCTTCTCTAAAGAGATAAAATAATTTTTCCTGACCGACCTGAATATTGTTGAGAACAACCCATCAGGCTCATGCCCATCAAGTCTCTGGAATAGATGCTCTTGTAACTGCATGGCGTGAACCCATTTTTTAAGACCGGTTAAGTAAGGTTCAAGGTCAATCTTCCATTTTTTCCATCCCCTTCCTTTTTTAAATTCCCTAAGTTTTTGGTCTGCGTATTTAATGCGTTCGTCATAATTTTCTTCCAGGGAGTTTTTCGCTGTTTCAACTTTTTTCTCTGAAAATATTTCAGGGAACATAACATCTGTTAGTTCATTTTTTATCCCTATGCTGTTAACAATGGTTTTTATTTCATCTTCTGAAAACCATCTAAGGACAGCGTCAACCTTTGAGCCTAAATCTTCCTTGGCCTGAATGTTTTTAATTACAGTGATTTCTTTAGGCGAAAGCGTTGACTCTATCTCCTGGCTTATTTCTGTCCGGGGTCTGCCAATATCAGAAAGGATCGATAAAAGGGTTTTTTTAAAAATACTTATATCAGTTACGTTTTCTTTACTTTTAAAACCTTCTGCTATACTTTTCCATTTTAAAGCCTTCAGGACAGTTGATGTTTTTGTGTCTATTGATTTTATATACGTTCCTTCCTTATAATCTTTTCCTGTTATTTTTTTATAAACAGATTTCAGTGCAGCCACTTTTTCATGCAGTCCAGAGGCTCTCTTGCTATTGCTTCGCTCGGCTCGCTTAATCTCTTGCTCAAGTTCTTTTACAGGAACAACTGTCTGATAAAAAATAATTTCAGATAAAGCCTGCTCAGGTCCAATAGTTTCTGATATTTTTTTAAATACAGGGACTTTATCAATCAGTTCTTTGAACGAACCAATAGTTTCTTTATTTAATGACTTCCTTATTGTTTTCTTATCAGCATCAATACCCTGGGGTTCTTTTTGTTTTTCTTCAAAAGATACCGGGTTCATACTTGATGGCTTTGTTTCTTCTTTTTTGCTTTTTTCTCTATACTCTTTCTCAAGATTTCTTATTTCTTCCATCTCATCAGGGATACTGGCCTTTTCCTTCTCTGTCATCGGAGTAGACTCCCCTAATGCTTCATCAAGAACCTCTTCCCCGAAAAGTGTTTCAAGCTCTTTCCTGACCTCGTCTTTGAAAACCCCCTGAATTTTCTCTGCAACAGAGGAGGCTTTTTCTCTTACTTCTTTCTCTAATTCCTCTACCGTCAGGGGTAGAGCTTCTTTTTTTTCAACCTTTACTGTGGGCGGGTTTTTAACACCTTCTTTTATGCTGGAGACCATCCCTCTTGTGGCCGCAGGAAGAAATGAGAACAGTCCCTCAACAAAAGCTTCCCCACGATCCTCTGCTGTCAGGTTATTGAAGCCAAGAGCAGCTCCCCGTCCGGCATATTCTGTGGTCATCTCTGACACTACCTCTCCGGAAATACTAAGCCCTTTTCCTATAACGCTTTTACCTTTAGAACCGACCCTTGCCATTCTGGCTATCGCAGCAGCTCCTCCCGGAACCATAAGGCCCAAAGTGACAGTAAAGGCCGCCTGTATACCAGCCATTGCTGCTCCACGTTTCCTCATTGAAAGTTTAAGTGACTCCCTTGTCTTCTCATCATTAAAAACCTCGGTAACGTGCTGAGGGTTCCCCATGTCGTAATCATGGCGTTGGAACCAATCTTCAGCCCACAGGAGTTGCTCTTGGGCATAAAGCATACCGGAACTTATGGCTATAGCACCTAAAGGGCCACCAATAATGGATCCACCTATTGTCCCTACAATATTAGGCGAGAAAGTGATCCCCATCTCATATATTTGTTTGGTCGTCTGTAAAGGGTTGGCAAAGACTGTTTCCGATAAACTGAGAAGATCACCCTCTCTTATTCCTTCTCCCAACTCGAGTTGATACTCTTGCAATTCATGAGACTGTTCTTTCCAAAGCTTCCTTGTCTCAGAAACATGAGAGGCAAGACTGTTCTGCAATTCACTATTCTCAGGATCAGTTAATAAGCTATTGATAATCCATTGCTGTTCAAGGCTGGCCATACCCTTTTGGGTGACGATATTCCAGTCAGACTTTTTTGCTAAAGAACGCCTCGACACATCAAGAGCTTCTTTGTCCTCAATAGGCCTTCTTATAAACTCAGGGTTGACTGTAGCCCTCTTATAATATTTATTTTCAGTATCATCCTTGAACTCAGTATCAAGTTGAGTGGCAAAGCGTTCCTGTTCAGCCTCCTGATAAACACGCTCCTTTTCTATCCGGTTTTCCTTGATGCTTACATAATCTTCCCCAAGATAATCAGCAAGAAGGGAATCATTCTGCTCAGGTGTTAATTTGAAGCTATCAAGGAATTTTCTGGAATCAAAATCAACAGTTTCTTCCATTTATTTTTTTGAGTCCTCTTCAATGTAAAGTTTTTTCTGTTGAATATAATAATTTTTCCAGTAATAAGTTATTGCCTGCATATCACTGATCCTCCCTCTCTTGTGAAGCTTGTTGATTTTCTCAATTTCCGGGTCAACCCGGACCTTATCAGCAGCAAAGTCCAGCAGATTGATTCCTTTACTTATCAACTCAAGATATTTTTTCTTAATTCCTTCTGTAGTAGAGGCTGAAATATCAACAAAACCCAAGTTCCCAGTAAGGACTCTAAGTTGTCCCTGTGACATTGGGCCATCATCGACAAGCGGCAGTGCCTGCTCTTGAATTTCGTTCAGAGCATATTTTTTGGCTATCGCCTGAACTGTCATCGTATAATCAGGATGTTTTTGTATTTCATCAATTGATTCACCGGGATAAGTTGTCTGAAGTCTTGCGGAGAGATAAGACTGGAATTTTTTAGGATCAGAAAGTTTTTTGAATTTAAAAAAAGGAAAATATGTTTTTGCAATTTTCACATACTCTCTGGAATGAATGCTTTTAACTCTTGGGAGAACCTTTGGTTTTTTGTTGTCTATTCTATTTTGAGCTCTAATGCCAGAAGACAGAAAGGATAAAGTGTCTCTCTTTGAGAGGAGCCCTTGGTCAACAGCAAATAACAAGTTCTGAGCAATAAGACCCATATTTTCGCCTTGGAGTATGGCCGTCCTAATTGAGATCAATGTTTCAAGATCAGAGGCAAAAGGGAAACCAGCGTCCTGATCTGAACCCATAGATTTAAGTTTTTCTTTTTGCAGATAGGTTGGTCTGGGTTTCTGTGCCTCTGTTTTTATTGCATCATCTTGTGTTTTAAATATCTCTTCAATTGCTCCAACCTTATTCGTTTGTTTGGGATCATTTAAAACTTCATTAACACTCTCAAGAAGATCAATCTTGTTGGCATTCTTTACTTTTCTATTAAAAGCAAATCTTTCTTTTATATCATTACGAGCCATATCAAGAGCGTCTTCTTTGATTTCCAAGTCAAAAGCAAGGTCTCCTGTTGTGTCAGTCTGTGTCTCTCTTACCTGCTGCTCAACTTCTTTCATCACAGTCCCCATAGAAGCCCCATCATCAATTTTTGATTCTATTGCCCTGTCTCCACCCTTCATTATGTTAATTTCTATTTTTTTAGCCTGAAGATCATTTTTAACTTTCATAATCTTGTTTAACATCTTAGACGCTTTTTCTCTGGGAAGATAAACACTCAAACCACCACCATAAGTGTCCCCCAGATAATTCTTCTCTAAAATTTCGTAACTGTTAAGAGCCTGATCCAGAGCTTCAAGCGAATCGATTCCTGATGGGTTTGATATCTCAAGCAGGTTTTTTTCAATAACTATGGAGGCCGCTTCTTCTTGATGCTGTCTCAGTATCTGCCTGAAAGACTCTTTTGAACTCCCAAAAAAATTATTAACATCATGGTACTCTCTTATTACGGTTTCCAGGTCCTCCATTCCCAAGCGAACATTTGTGGGATTTGAGGCGTGTTCTGCAATTGTTGAGATTGTCCATTTTAGATCATTAGCATAAGTATCCTTTTTATAATTATTCCATTCATACCGGTTATGCTGTTTTAACTGGTTATACTGTCCATCTCTGATTTTACTGAATTTATCAGCAAACATTGCCCGTTGTTGTCTGTTCTGAAGGCCCTTTTCCTGCTCAAATTTCAGATCATCCATTTTTCTGTTGAACTCTTTTTCTGTCCCAAATGAATTTTCACCTTTCCTCAACATAAGACCAATAAGACCGGGCTTATCAGGATCACCGGACTGTTGGGAGGACATTATATTATCAATTTTTTCTGTTGTCTTATTCACTGCATATCTGGTCATAAAAAAATCAGCTTCACCTTGAAGCCTGGTTGTTTCTTCCTTGGATATTTCAGACACGGGGGTTTGTGCTGCAACCCCTATTGGTCCAGCCAGAGTGGGCCCCTGTTGTTGGGTCCTTACTTCCTGGAGAGCCAGGGAGGCTTTTGATATGTCCAGGCCGGATCCCCTGGTGGCGGCTTTTGTTCTCGGCATTATTTAATTAAGTCCTCTGGAAAGGGATAATAAATAGCTGGGTTTTTTTCAACATCTTCTATGCACCATTGTTTTATTCTATTTTTGTCTAAAAGTTTATAGCCCTTATACCTTTTATCAATTGTTTTTGAGGCGAAATCCGAAAATTCTTCAATGCTCATTCCTTGTTGGAAATTCACTCTAAAAGCCTCAACCACCCTATCATAATTTTTATCATAAATATCTTGGTCAACAAAAAATTTCTTTTTACTGCTCTCAACAATAATAGGGTACTTCATTGAATCTGGAGGTTTTTTCCCTTTAGCCTCAATATAATTACTTCTAACGAACATTGGTGATTTTGAAAATATCTGTTCTGTCAATTGAGTGGCGGCTTCTTTTAAATTTTTCGATTCTTTTACTGGAGACCTTATGTATTTCGGTACTTCGTCATAATGATCAAACAGGCTCTCTCTAATGAGATCATCAACTGATAATGGTTTTTCCAGTTTCTTTAATGTCTGTTCTTTGGCTTTTTGAATCTTGGGATCTGAAGATAAGGTATCAACTTCTTTTACACCATACTCATCCTCAACCCACTTGTAGTCCTCTCCAGGCCAATTCAAGACCCCCTCCCCCTTATCATCTCCAAACTGAAAGTCCTCCCCGTATTCACCGATTTCAAGGTCTGGTTCTGATTCATCTTCCACTTGATGTGGTGCTGATTTATTTTGCATCAAAGTTCTTCTCTCCAGGGCGAACTTGTTAAAATCTGCCAATTCATCAAATTCTTTCTTTTTCTTTTTCGATTCATCAGTCAGTTCGCTGGTCACTTTTTCATCATAATGAATGCGTGAGACGAATGTTTTAAAAAGGCTTCTTGTGAGTTTATTTCTTGCTTCAGCAAACTCTAATCCCCTTGAGTATAGTTGTTTATTTTTCTCCTGCTCAGCCTTGGAGATTATCCCCATTCTTTGCTGCATAACACCTATCTCTATTGATTTTCTTACATTATCTGCCTGTTGGATTATATCAGCCTCTATGGCCCCATAACTACCTTCAGAGGCCGTTATGCCCTTGGCTGCGGTCTGAACTTTTACCTGCCCACGTTCAAAGGCTGTCCTTCTCCCCAGGGCTTTAAGGCGAGCCTCTTTATGCATTTGCAGAAACTCCAGCTTTATTCTTGCATTATTTTCTACTGTGGCAATATTAGAATTATAGAGTGGAAGATTCACCGCAGTTTTTTTCATGTTGATTATAGCAGTGCCAATCTCAGAAAGAATCTTTATGGGTTCCTTATCGAATGATAGCCCAAGGAAACTGGTTTTTTTGGTTTCTAAATCAGGCTTGGGATTAGATAGTGTGCCAGCCTTAACCGGTGCCCTGTTGTCAGTAATAGTCTGAATTCCAAGAGGGATACTCCCTCTTATCTGCTGGTCTTTAAACTTAACAGTTGATCTCTTCTTTGCAACACCGGTTTTCCCCCGTTCTTGTCGAGCGGCATCAATAGCATCATTTGAAAAATCGAATCCTTTTGCTTCAGCCATTACTCATACCTTACATTGAATCCACTTATATTCAAAGGTCGTCCTTCAATATTCTTAATAAAAAGCTTTGAGTTAATAGAAAATCCGGAGAGAAGACCTACGTCGATTCTACCTGAATAAAAGTCCGTTAAATTTTTCCCCCTGGTTTTTTGGAGAATGTACTTGTCCTTGATTGATGCGGCATAAAAAGGAAGGGATTCATCGACATCAGCAGTCAAACTGGTTAATTTTATTTTATCGTTTAAATTCCTTTCGTAAGTGATTTCAGGAAGGAGAGGGAAAGTTTCAATCTCTGCGTTAAACGGTACACCCACAATAACCTCATCTCCTTCCACGACATTGTCTCGGAGGTAGAGCCTGGCTTTTCCCTCATTTCCCATTGTTATAACAAGAGGTTTTTCACTCACTTGAAGATCAGCAGGAAAGTCAGGATGCACCTGAATAATAGAAGATAAGAGTGTTGTGGGGAAAACCTGTTCTGAGTCACTCTTCTTGTAAGCACTGATTTTGACATCGTTTATTTTTAATCCATCAGAACTGACCAGGGATGAGATAATGTTGGTGATTTCAATATAACCATCCGGCGTGACGACACCCTCAGTGGCTGTATCCAGCCCTAACTTGTTATAACTTTCATCATCCCTGACCATTGTCCATATTTCATCGGATCCCCTGAATGTTTCAACATGGAACAACACACTCCATCCGGTTTTAACTCTTCTTGTTTGAGGAATGTCGGTTATATTTTTTCTATTAAACATTGTCTCTACTGATTTAGCCTTCGCTCCATTGGGTAATTTATGCTTGGCCCACGAAAACATTTCGAGTTCCGGAATGTAAGTCATCGACAGCACACTGCCATCCTCTCTGATGGCCCATACTATTGGAACATCGTGATTTTCAAAAGCCCATGAAACAATATTATTCTCACTGACCAGGTGCCGGGCAAAAATCATTAAATCGTCTCCACGAAAATTATTTATATTCCAATTATATTTATAGTCCCTGAGAGATTTCCCATCCTTCTCAAAGAACAGAACGGTATCCCTGACCACCAGGGGATGAAGTTCCCCTATCCCGTAAGGGTTTCTCTGTGGCACTGATATGGCCCCTGCACTGACTCCACTGCCATCGCGAATCACATGGGTCCCCTCATCAGTAAAAAGGATAAGATCCTTGAGAGAGACCATAAACTTTAAGACCCTTCCATCATTACTGCTTGGTCTAAAATCAAAAGCGTCATCAGGAGCTGTTGGGGATCGTCTTTTAAAGTCTTCTTTTCCTATCTCAGAGGCTCTTATCAACATAGGGAAACCATCAAAGTTGCCAAGAAAAAGCCTTTGGTTATAAAACGATAGTACACGGGGGTTCCCTTCTCCCAGGGTGTAAAATCTTGTGCCAATGGTGATTGAGGATCCGGTGGGGGTTCCTGCGTCCTTCAATGTGTAGGGGTATCGGTTACTGCTCCCGTCAGATTTCCAGAGAGAGTTTCCTCTTTGCCCGGGTAGATTGGTCACGTCATCAGTTATAGGAAGCACCTGCATTAGTTCAAAGGGGGCTGATTCGGGTGAAGTATACGGATTGATTATCTTCTTATAAACAAGTATCCATCTAAAGCCATCCTTTAGTGAGTTTGGGTCTAAGACCAGATGCCAAATCATGGTTCTGCTCTGAGAATTAGAGTCTTCAGTAAGAGCATATTGCCATTGAGTCCCTGGGAGAATCTTATGATGCCCCCCCCTGAAATGCTTAGGATATGTCAGCCTTATTGGTGGAACATCGGAAGTGAGTCGGTTGGTGGGATTCTTAAAATTAAAATATCCATCATAATCATTGATCCTATTGGGCCTTATCCTGGCGGTAGCCAGGTCTGCCAGTGGTGTATTCTGCGGTCTTCCGGTTATAGAGAGGTTTCTTCCGTTAGGAAGGGTTACGTCAATTTGCCCCTCGGGGAAGGTGTCGCCATAAAAAGCACTACCTTCTTCATCAATGGCCTCATCGGCCAGATAACTTCTTCCCCGGGAATAATTCAATTCATAAACAGAAAAAAGATCACCGGGATCAGTTTCCACCCCGTTTTTATCCACATAAGTACAGGTATACTGAATGTCCTGGGACATGGGATGAATAGACATATTTTTAGGTCTTGATATGACCCTTCCAGGAATGTCGGAATGATTACCAAATGGCTGAACAGCCCACCAGGTGCCGTTTTCATCCCCTGAATCTATCTGTGTTCTTTGGGTGGCAGTAGTTCTGTCATAGAAGGAGGTGTCATCGTCTCTGGCATAATCCTCATTTTTATTGAAAGGGATGTCCTGAAATTTAGTAGGCCAGTAAATAGCATTTAGACTGGGGCCTTTTTCTCTATTTGCCTCTTTTTGGTTGATAAACTCAAACTCCAACTTGCTTCTGCCAAGGAATTTTCTCTCTCCAGTTGCTGGGGGAGAATCGGTTCGATCTGGATCGTCTATGAGTTTAACAGACAGTTTTTTGAACTGGCCCCTATCTGTTAAAATATAAAGAAATTGGTCGTTATGGACGATCCTCCATGCCGACAGGTCAGATTCACTTCCGAGGTTAAACTCTTTATCTGAAAATTCACCATGGCGAGGATACAGGTTGAAATCGGTATATTCTGATTTTTCACCCTCAACATAGACCGTCCAGTCCAGATAAAAGACAGAAGCCCTTTCCTTGAGTGTAAAGATGAACATGACAGAAAAGGGTTGCCATCCATAATCTTTAAAATCCGAATCAGGAAATTGTGAGAATTTAAATGGGACCATTCTGAGATATCGTGGTCCACTCACCCCAATAGTGGTTATTTTCGATTTCCAGACAGGGAGGTTATCAATAGTTTTCTTTGTTGAATCCCTTGTTTTTAATGATGATCCTGTGGGGAACACATTAGTCAGGTTTTCCAACCCTGGTCTGAAATTTCTAACAAGCGTATTCTGTTCAGAACGCCATCCTGAAGAGAACTCCCCTGCTTTGAGATTTAAAAAATGAGAACCCATAGTGAAATATTACCACTTAGTCACCATAATTGTAAGTATTGGGTATAATATTATCAGAGTACAGGGCATTAGAGCTATTGAGACTCGAATCAGAGGCTTCATAGTTCGGCCATTGGTTAGAGGGGAGTCCCTGCTGGCCAAGATAGTTATTTTCAGCAACAGCATCACTAAGGGCTTCCTTGGCTTTTTGAGAGAGGTAGTCCTGAAAGGAAAGGGAAGGTTTATCATCCAGTGCCCCATAAATAGAATCAGCCAAAGCTCTAGCAAAAGCTATTTTAAACAGGGCTGGCCAATTAAGAACTTCACTGTTAGCGAACCCATAACCGATGCTCCATTTTGTTCTTTGGAGGATACTTTTCCAGAAAGAATGAGGGAACCCAATATAATTTGTGGTCCCGACTTTTCGTTGCTTATACTGAAGGTTTGCGTTTAAAGCCTGTGGTCTACCCAGGCCGAACTGATAAAGGAATGAGGACTGTCTCAGTGGTTTTAGGTATCTGAGATTGATAAAGCTATCAGGCAGGGGAAACCATGCCCAGGAATCATCTTTAAGAGTCAGCTCTTCAGACGCAGAGGGGAGAGCCACTTCCCTTTCATTGAAGGTCCAGTAAGCTTCTGCCAATAATCTTTGCATTACAAGGTTCCATTGCTTTGAAATAACAAGTTGTTCTGTTGAGGTTTCGTTTTCAGAATCAATAAAATTGGTGGTTTTAGCTAATGTCAGGGCAAAGTTGGCCAGCTCCAGGTTCACGAGTCACCTTCTGAGCTTAGTCGATGCCATTTGCTGTTTGAGCTGTTTATTATCTTCTGTGAGTTTGAGCATGGTCCGGGTCAACTCATTTACTTGGGATAGAAGTTTGACCATTTGGCTCTGCTGTTCTTTCATAATCTGGTTTGGCATCTGAGAGGTCAAAGCCGTATCTTTCTCAATCATTTTTTTGTAATGGTCAGGAATCTTGGTGTTAAAATTATCATCTTTTGGTGGCTCGACTATTTCAATATCAGGATCATTAGGATCGATATAAAAGTCATCGGGAACCACAATATTAGTGTTTGCTTTATGGAGAGTTCCCCCACCCTGGCCAGGGATAACACTTGGAATGAACAAACCTGTTTTTACTTTGAATACCATTTCTTAACCATATGGGTATGTTGCATGAATAATTGTCTGATTGCTATGTTCTCTACAAATCAGAGAAGCAGAGAGGGAGGTCACTTTAGGAGTGGTTCCTGTCACTGCCAGTGAGATTCTCATAAACCTCAGAAACTTAGCTCTGGGGCCGATCTTAGGGATTGAAAGTTCTTCCATTCCAGAGAAGCCCCTTGTGAGTGTGAGTTCTGAATGAGTAACAATGTCAGCAGCAAAAGTCAAAAGGGGAGCCGTCTGAAGAGTAAACTTGTAGGTTTCGTCAGAATTGGTTTTATCAAGGCTACCGATGAGGAGTTCCATTGTGAACTGTTTCATTCCTGCGTTGATATAATTCCCGATAGAACCGTTATAGAGGTCTTTGATTGCACTATTTTCCGTTGCTGTGGTGATCGTCTTTGTTAAATTATCCCAGAACGTGAGTTTAATATCACGGGTGAAATTACTTCCTGAAGCTGTCATGTCAGCACCGCCTCTTTATTAAGGTCCATTGTTCGAACCACTCTCACAGGGATACCATGAACCATCATGACTTGAGGCATTTGATTGGTATCACTCATAGTGCCTCCAGCTCCTCCACCGGAACCAAATGCGGTCTTGTAAAACTCAACCCTCAAAGCACCCAGGAATCTCACTGGAACAAAGAATGAGGTCGCACCATTAAAAGGATCGGTATGATATTCAAGTTTGGTTATCATATCCATCATTTTAGTTCCCAGAGTAAGGGCTGTATAACTTCTGGCCCTTAGCATAGGGCGGTCAACATTATAACCTCTTACCACTCGTCTCCAGTCCCGGTGAACAACCCCAATTGACTGAGAATAAAATTCATAATGAAATTCATCTTCTTTAGTAGTGGACCCATTGGCAAAGCCTACGGACTGTCTGACTTTCTTTGCAATTCCTGCTGGTGAGCCGTGACCATGAATCAGGTAAACGCCTCCGCCACTACTGTAGTCCATGAGGAAGACAGAGGTTTGATCGAGGGCCGTGGCACCGGAGAAACTTAACATATTCTGAGAAATTGTCCCGGAAGTGGAATTATAGACCTGTTCAAAAGCCTTGATTGGAACCAGGGACCCATTAGCATAAGTTCCACCATAGATTATGTATTCTTCAATATCGTTTCCGAGTTGTTGTGTGAAAGCAACATTTTCATCCCAGAGGAATTGAGCTTTTTTCTCTGAGAACCGTCCTTCGAGGAGGGCCATTGGGCATTTAAACAGTGACCGTGCTTCAGCCAGTCCGAATATAATATTTTGATATCCACCTTGAGAGGGTGTGACCCCTTGATTCAGGACACTTATCTCAGATTGAGGGAGAGCTGTTTGTTGTCTCACCTGAACAGTATTGTCAGGCCCGGCTTCTCTTAGGGGGATATTTGCAAGAAACTCATGAGAGCGAGCCAAGAGGTAAGCCGTAACCCCAGCTTGTCTCATACCCGGAGTATTCATCATACTCTGAGCACTGGAGAGGAGAGTTGGGACTGAGCCTAGAGGATTTTGTATTGCCATATCCCCAATAGGATCGAATATTATAAAACATAAAACAACCCCTGTTAGTGAAAAACATAAAACTATTACGCAACACGTTAGCGGCTTTTTTTGGTTATTCCGTTCTCATATCGCCATTTAGAGATATATCCAGTGTTTTTTTGGAACCATTCTTTTTGGTCTCGTCGTCTTTTCATTCTTGAGCATTTACGACAATATTTCCGAGTATGGAATACAAACAGATTGATTCCGCATATCAGGCATTTTCTTTTTATGTACCCCATTATTTTAATTCTTTTTCTCCATAGGTTTCATCATACCATTTCTGAACAGTCCAATTTTTGTTCATCTCCGGTTGTTGTGTTTTTGGATTAACATTTGGAAGAGAGTGGTTAACCTGCTGCGATCTTTCATCAGGAATAATAGTGTTCTTTGACTTCATATCAACGATCATTCCAACGATTTTTGGGTTACTTATCAGTCCGGCTTGCGACAACAGTGCTTGAGCATCGGGGAAGTCCTTGAGCACACCCTTCATTGTTTCCATTGTCTGCCCATAATTTCCACCCCCCAGTCTTTGGTCGGTCTTAAGGGCTTCAATCCCTTCCTGAGAAATTTCAGCAGTCTTTGCCACGATCAGGTCATGAAACGATTTAACAGCATCGTTCATTTTATTAACGATCCCCTGAGTCTGTTCCGGGTTCATCCCACTGTCTTTAGCCAGCTTCGCCACTTCGAGCAACTGGTCCTTGGTGGCCATTAGGGAATCCGGGAGTGATATTTCAAACTTTTCCGGTGGTTTGGTTTCTGCTGCTGGTTTGGTTTCTGCTGCTGGTTTGGTTTCTGCTGCTGGTTTGGTTTCTGCTGCTGGTTTGGTTTCTGCTGCTGGTTTGGTTTCTGCTGCTGGTTTGGTTTCTGCTGGGGGTTTAAGCCCAACGTCTTTTATTTTCCCTGCCTCATCAGTCACCACGAC